>NZ_JAMYJY010000087.1:0-15913 GCF_024136985.1 Haloferax sp. AB510 | reverse complement strand
CGCCGCCGAAGCCGCCGTGGTCGCGGTCGGCCCCGCGGAGCGCGGCCTGCACCGTGGTGTCGAGGACCTCCGAGCCGGGGGCTTCGCCGGACACCTCGGGCGTCTCCTCCAGTCGGTCGGTGATGGCGCTCGTCCACTGGTCGGCGCGGTTTTCTATCTCGTCGCGGTCGGTCCGCCACGACTCGGCGAAGCTCTCGACGAGGTCGCGGAAGCCGGGCGCGCCGCGGCGAGGCTCCGGCGGGAAGTACGTGCCGACGAAGAAGGGCTTGCCCTCGGGAGTGAGCCAGACCGAAAGCGGCCACCCGCCGCCGCCGGTGACGAGCTGGCAGATGGTCTGGTAGATGCGGTCGAGGTCGGGGCGCTCCTCGCGGTCGACCTTCACCGGGACGAAGTGCTCGTTGAGCACCTCGGCGATTTCGGGGTCCGAGAAGCTCTCGTCGGCCATGACGTGACACCAGTGGCACGCCGAGTAGCCGACCGAGAGGAAGATGGGCTTGTCCGCCTCGCGGGCGGCGTCGAGCGCCGTCTCGTCCCACGGCTGCCAGTTGACCGGGTTGTCGGCGTGCTGGCGGAGGTACGGGCTCTGCTCCTCGTCGAGTCGGTTGCGTCCCACCGGGTCGGGCATACGTCGGAGTCGGCGCTCCGGGAACTAAAGCGGCGTGGAGACGGCCGTCGTGGCCGGCGCGGGGCGTGGGCCGGACAGCGAGTCCTCCTCGTTGACGACCGAACATAACCACAATCGTGCCTATTTCTCCGCCGATAAAGAGCAATCTTTACACTCCCGTGCGCAGGGTATGCGACCATGAGCGAGACCGTCCTTCTCGTCGGCGGCGGCGGCCGCGAGCACGCGATTGCCCGCGCGCTGGCCCCCGACTGCGACCTGTACGCCTGCGCCAGCAACCGAAACCCCGGCATCGCCGCCCTCGCCGAGGACTTCGAGACGATATCGGAGACCGCCGCCGAGGACATCGTCGCCTACGCCGAGTCCGTCGGCGCGACGCTCGCAATCGTCGGCCCCGAGTCCGGCCTCGCGGCCGGCGTCTCAGACGCCCTCGACGACGCCGGCGTCTACACGTTCGGCCCGCAGGCGGCCGAGGCGCGCATCGAGACGGACAAGGCGTTCCAGCGGCAGTTCATGCGCGACGAGGCGATTCCGGGCAACCCCGACTTCGCCACCTTCGACGACATGGAGGCCGCCTGCGACTACATCGACGACTACGACGGCGACCTCGCGGTCAAGCCCGCGGGCCTCACCGGCGGCAAGGGCGTGAAGGTCATCGGCGACCAGGTGACGCCCGAGGAGGCGAAGGCGTACCTCCGCGATTCGGACTACGAACGCGTCGTCCTCGAAGAGCGCCTCGTCGGCGAGGAGTTCACGATTCAGGCGTTCGTCGCCAACGGCGAGTTCCGCGTCAGCCCCGCCGTGCAGGACCACAAGCGCGCCTACGAGGGTGACGAGGGGCCGAACACCGGCGGCATGGGGAGCTACACCGACGTGTCGCCCTCCCTGCCGTTCATGGCTGACGGCGACTACGAGGCCGCCGTCGAGGTCATCGAGGCTGTCGTGGAGGCGCTGCCGGACTACAAAGGCATCCTCTACGGTCAGTTCATGCTCACGACCGAGGGGCCGAAGGTCATCGAGTTCAACGCCCGCTTCGGCGACCCCGAGGCGATGAACACGCTGCCGGTCCTCGAAACGCCCTTCATCGACGTGCTCACGGCCGCCCGCGAGGGCGAGTCCCTGCCCGAGCTCGACTTCGCCGAGGCCGCCACGGTCTGTAAGTACGCCGTCCCCGAGGGCTACCCGACGGACCCCGAGGCCGGCGCGGAGATCGCGGTCGAAGTGGACGAGGACGCCGGCGCACTGCTGTTCTACGCGAGCGTCGACGACCGCGAGGACGGCCTGTACACGACGACCTCCCGGTCGTTCGCCGTGGTCGGCGTCGCCGACAGCATCGCCGAGGCGGAGGAACTCGCGGAGGACGCGCTCGCCGACGCCGGCGAGGGCTTCCACATCCGCCACGACATCGGCACGGCGGCGCTCGTCCAGCGCCGTATCGACCACATGGCCGAACTCCGCGGCGAGTAAGCAGTACCTGACCCCGCGGCCCCGCGTTGCTATTTCTCTCGTCGCCCCCGCGCCGAGGGCGCTTTTACCCCCGCGGCCCAATCGACGGGCGTGACCGACGACGCCGCACCGGCGGACGGCGACGCCCGCCGACACGACCGCATCCAGCACCACCCGACGCCCGGCCCGCGGAACTCGCTGCAGTACTGGACCGACGCAAAGCCCGTCTGGCGCGTGATGCTCAACTACGTGTTCGTCCTCGTGGCGCGCATCGCGCCGTCGCTCCGGGTCAGAAACTGGGCGCTCAGACGCATCGGCGTCACCGTCGGGGCGGGCGTCTCGTGGGGACTCGAAGCGACGCCCGACGTGTTCTGGCCGGAACTCATCACCATCGAGGACGACGCCATCATCGGCTACGACTCGGTCATTCTCTGTCACGAGTTCCTGCAAGACGAGTACCGGACCGGTGAGGTCGTCGTCGGCGAGCGCGCCATGATTGGCGCGAAGGCCACCATCCTCCCGGGCGTCCGCATCGGCGAGGGCGCGCAGGTCGCGGCGAACTCGCTCGTCACGCGCGACGTGCCCGCGGGTGAGACGGTCGCCGGGGTTCCCGCGAGACCGATGTCCGACGGAGAGACAGCGGAGCCGGCAGAGGAGTAATCAGTCGTCGACCGTGGACTGTTCCTGCAGCCGGACGCAGAAAACCGCGCCCTCGCCGTCCTCGCGGTCTTCGACCCAGATGGTGCCGTTGTACGACGAGATGACGTTGTCGGCGAAAAAGAGGCTGATACCCGTGCCGTGGTGCAGTTGGTCGTACTCCTCGCGGCCGAAGATGAGGTCGCGGTGCTCCTCGGGGACGCCCGGCCCGTTGTCGGCGACGCGGACGATAACGAAACCGCCGTCGCGGTCGGCCGAGACCTCGACGCGGGGCGCCTCCTTGTCGTTGTGCATGACCGCGTTTTCGAGCAGACACTCGATGGCCTCGCCGAGGAGGTCGTCCCCGATGACCTCGACTTCGGGGAACGACCCGAACTGGAACTCGGCGTCCGGGAACTCTATCATGGCGTCGACGATTTTGTTGTTCAACACCACGTCGAGACGGACCGGGTGGTTCGAGACGTCGTGGGAGCGTTCGAGGTGCTCGCGGAGGTCGCGGGCGCGCTCGGACTTGTGGACGATTTCGAGGACCTTCTCCTGGACGAGGTCGAGTTCCTTCAGCGCCTGCTCGTCGTCGATTCGGCTGGCCACCTGCTGGGTGTAGCCGTAGACGACGTTGAGTTCGTTTCGGAGGTCGTGCCGGAGGAGGCGGTTGAGCACCTCCGAGGCGTTCTCGTAGCGGCGCTGTTTGGTCGTGTCGACGAAGAAGGCGAGAAACCCCTCCACGTCGCCGTCAACGACCATCGGGCTGGCGAACCCCTGCCCGTAGACGACCTGCTGGTCTTTCCGCCGCGCCATGAACTCCCCGGACCACGTCTCGCCGGCAATCATCTGCTCGACGATTTCGTAGTATATCTCCTCGTCGGCGGCGATGAGTCCGACCGACTCGCCGACGATGTCGTCGTAGTCGTAGCCGAGGAACTCCAACCCGGCGTCGTTAATGTCACGAAAAGCGAAATTCGTATCCGCAATCAACATGGGGATATCCGCACTTCGAAAAGCCTCGCGATACAGTTCCGGGTCGGTATCCTCCATGTTCGCTCTGCAGAGATAATTCTACCACCAATACTTATTTTCGGCGGTCGTTTCACCATCGAAAAAGTATCAAAAGGTTTTCACAATCGGGTTTCGTTTATATACGGTTTATGTCCCGTTTATTACTCGTCTCTGAGGTCGAACAGCCGTTGGTAATAGTGTGCGACGAGGTCGATTGCGGAAGAAACATCGCGCTCGGGGCTCTCTCGGGCCCACTCGTCGTGGCGAGTGACGCCGACGACGAAATACCGCGCGAGGTTATCGACGGTTTCGCTGTCAGCCGAGGGGGCCATCCGTGCGACTTTGATGCGGTGGGCCCGCCGAGCGACGGTCTCCCAGCCGTCAACCTCCTGTCCGTGGAGTCGCCAAAAGCGGGTGTGGAGCGTCGCGTATTCCGCATTTATGTCGAGTTCGTCACAGACGGTGCCGAGGAGTTCTCGAACGTCCCGCCACCGCGGGTCGTCGTTTATCGTGTCCGACTCGGAATCATCGGGAGCGGACGAGACGAACGCTCCGGGGGGGACATCGTGTTCGAAGCAGGCGTCGAAGTCGTCTCGGTTTTCGATTTCGTCCTGGAGAAAGAGCGCGCGCATGAACAGTTCGCCGGCGCGTTCAGCGCGTTCGGCGGGGACGTCGGGGAACTCGGCGACGAACGCCTCAGACATATGATGTACCGCGCGTTCCGCGGCGGTCATCGCGGCGTCGAAGTCGCAGTTGAGGAGGTGCGTCTCCCGCATATCCTGAAAGTAAAACCCTCGAAGTAGCGTCTCTGCAACCTCAAACGCTCGGGTGGAGGGGGCAGTAACGTCGAGGGTGGGGAGGTTCTCCGTCATCGTCTTCAGGGGGAGCCGATATGAGACAATCTTCGGACCACTTCTAAACTGTTATGGTAACGGTATGACAAAATTTCCGGAACCATCAGTCGTCGAGATTGTTTATCTACCGGACACGGCCGACGCCCTTGTCGAGGACACGTGCGTTCGGGATGACGAACTCAGTGTCCTCGGATTCGACGTGAGTGACGAACATATCGAGCTCCTGAACGACGCCGCTGACCTCGCCGACGACGATCTCGTCGCCGATACTGTACGGTTGGGTGAAAAGGAGGTACGTTCCCGCCGCACCCGAGCGAAGCAGGTCGCGGAACGCGACAGCGCTGAGGACGATGAGCCCCAGCATGTACGACGCGAGGAGGACGATGAGCGCGAGTGTGGCGACGCCGACCTGCGAGAGCGCGACCAGCGTGGCGAGGAAGAAGACGGTGTATTTGGCGAGCGACGGGAGGACGTTCACCTGCGGGAGTTTAACCGCGCGGAACCGCTCGGCGACGAGGAGTTCGACCTTGTCGCCGACGACGACGCCGATGATGAGGACCAAGATGGCGATGAACAGTTGCGGCAGGATGGCGATAACGAGCCCCCAGAAGCGGTCGGCGTAGTTGACCCCGACGAACGAGAGAGCGGCGAAGACGCTGATGCCGAGGACGAAATACCGCGTCAGCCACGACAGGATTTCGACCGTCGATGTCTCGAAATCGCGGGCGGTCCGCTCGAAGGCGGTTCCCTCGATGGCCTCGGGGACGCCGACACTGACGAGGAGTCGATGGACGAGCGTCCCCGCGACGTACGCGAGCACCAACCCGAGAAGGAGGATGGCGAGCACGCCGAGAAACCGGAGCCCGACTATCCGGACGATGTCGTTGACGGCACCGCCGACTGTCTGGAGCGGGACGGCGGACGCGGATACGGATGCGGACGCGGATGCGGCTGTGGACGCTGACGCGAGACCGACCGACGAGTGGATGAGGGACGCCGAAACGGGCCCCAGCATCTCAGTACGCCTCCGGGTCGATTTCGAGAATCATCTTGCCGCCTTTGAACGCTCGGACGAGTCCGTCGGACTCCGAGAGGACGATGGCGGTGGCGTTGGTGTCGCGGGTGATGGCGCCGCCGGCCATGTGGCGCGCACCCAGCCCCTTCGGGATGTCGACGCCCTCCGCGGAGGGTTCGAGGTACCGGTACGCCGAGACAATTTTCCCCGAATCGGAGATGACGAACGCGCCGTCGAGCCGCGAGAACTCCTTGAGCATCACGTTGACGATGGGGTCGCCGACGTAGACGTGGGACTTCTCGAAGGGGTTGTACGAAAGCGGCCGCGACTTGTTCATCACCTTCCCCGCGTCGCCGACGATGAACAGCGCGCCGACGGGTTCGCCCTTCTGGCCCTTCTTGCCCAGTTCGATGGCCACCTCGAACACGTCGCGGATGACGCCGGGGTCAGCCCGGGAGTTCGCAAAGAGGTCGTAGATGCCCGACCGCATGTTCTCCTCGACGCGGACGCGGACCAGCGAGTCGAGGTCGCCGCCGAAGACCCCGACGTTGCAGGCGATGGTGTCTCCCGCTTCGACGATACTCTGTTCCATCGCGCCCTCGACGCCGAACCGGATGCGGTCCTTGACGTTCTGGAACTGGAGGGGTAGCTCCACAAACGTCTCGGCTTCGACCGTGTTCTCCGGCGCGATGACCACCGTCGGAACGTCCGTCTCGGCGAACTGCTCGTAGTGGGAGTGACTCGGCGTGAACAGAAACAGCCCATCGACGTCCGCCACGAGGTCGCCCAATAATTCGGATAACGCCGCCATTGGTGGAGAGAGACACCGGGTGAGAAAAAGGGTTGTGTCGCGTCTGACGCGTGGCGTGCGCGATTCGGCCGGTCGAAACCGGCGACTGATTCTCCCAGAAGGGGGCCGAACGGAACCTACTGCCCCAGAATCGGGGCTCTGAGCGCGGCGACTTCGTCGAGAATCGCATCGGCGTCTTCCGGGGCGACGCCGTTTTCGTCGAGCGCGGCCGCGAGGTGTTCGGCGATGGCGTCGAAGTCCTCGCCCGAGAGGTCGAGGTGGGCGTGGGCTTCCCGCATGTCGGCCCCGTCGTACTCGACGGGACCGCCCGCGACAGCGCTAATGAACTTGACCTGATGGGCGCGCTGTTCGACCATGTCGATGTCGTCGAAGTAGTGCGCGACCGAGTCGTCGGCGAGGACGCGGTCGTAGAAGTCCGAGACAACTGCTTCGACGGCCTCGCGGCCGCCGATACGAGCGTAGAGTGACTGCGCAGACATCCGTCAGCGAATTAGACACCACGACGGTAAGGTTTCCTCCGAACGTATGCGGGGTGTTTAAACGTGGAGCGAGGGGCCGCGGCGGGGTGAGGGGGCGTCCGTTTGAATCCCCCGCGTCTGGGGCCCCACAAGAGGTTTGGCAGCCTGTTGTGACTCTGCTGGTGGGAAAGATAGAGATGAGGAATTCGGTCGCTGTCGTGCTGACGGCGCTTCTGATTATTCTCGCGGGGTGCTCGGGAATCGGAGCCCGCGACACAACGACAACTGAAACGACGCCTTCGTCCGCGGCGACTACACAGTCTCCGACTGAGTCGACCTCGACACCCGAGCGGGCGGGGGCGCTCACCGACCGAACGCCCGAGACTCGTCTGGCACTGTATCCAGAATCCGGGTTCACAGGGTGCGTTGCTGTCGCAGTCGGCGATGAAGAGGTCTTCAATGAGTCGTTCTCCGATTACGGTGGAGACGGCGGCCTCGACCTGACCGACCGATTCCAGCCGACCCGCCAGACGGTCTCCGTCGCGGTGAACGGAACGGTGCGGTGGGAGCGCCCGGTCGGTTCCACGGAGTCGTTCGAACTCACCGTCCTCGAAAACGGGAGCGTTGAGGTCCGCAAGCACACGATTCGATAACGAACTGCACGCTTCCAGCACGCCCGACGGGTGCCGTGTTCGCGCTCTGCGCTCGGCGTGGAGTCGGAAATACCTGTGGCTACGAATCTCCACAGAAAGCCCGTGGGGACAGGGTTCGAACCGCGGTCGCAACGCTCCGCGTTGCTCCCTGATTCGAACCCTTCTGTGGCGATTTTCGTCCTCGCTGTCGCTCACGGCTTCGCCGTTCGCGTCTGCGTCGGACAGAAAATGCGCGGGACAGGGTTCGAACCTGCGAAGGTCTACACCACAGCGTCCTAAGCGCTGCGCCTTTGGCCACTTGGCTACCCGCGCGCACTCGGGCGACGCTCGCCCTTCGACCGCACATTTCCCGCAGCGACATATAAACGTCACGAGGGCCCGCCGCGGGGATTATGCTCCCGCGGCCGCAACGACGACCATGTACAGCGCCCGAGACCAGCGAGACAATCAGGAGTGGCTGGCCCGCATCGACGCCGCCGCCGACGGCCTCGAACTCGGCAGCGAGGCCCGCTCGTACGCCTCGGACATGTTTCTCACGCAGTTGCCCGACGAGGACCGCTCGAAGCAGGCCGTCGCCGCCGCCAGCCTCTACGCCGGCGCGCTCATCGCCGGCGAGGAGCGCTCGCAGACCGCCGTCGCCGAGTCGATGGACGTGTCACGGCTCAGCATCCAACAGCGCTGGAAGGACCTCCTCCGAGAGGCCGGCTTCCGACCGCCGAGTTGGTAGTTGGGAGGCACTCACTCTGGGGAGTTCGACGGTGCCATCCGGCGAGTCAAGACCGCGTAGGTCACCGCAACGGCGAGGACGCCGGCGACGATACCGGCCGGAATACCGACGAACAGCGAGAAGAAAATCCACCGAGCGGCCAGTTCGGTGACGGCGATGCCGACGAGCACGGCGGCGACGACGCCGACGGCGAAACTGGCGAACAACGGGTGTCGCATGGGCGGCGATACGACCGTGAACGTGAAAACTATTCGTCGCTCGGGGGCGTCCGGCCGCGACCCTCGCGGTCGGGCGTGAGGTTGCCGTGGCGGTCTATCTCTCCGGAGACGATACGGGTCGAGGAGATACGCTCGCCGTCTTCGGCGGGGATGTGCTCGACAACCTCGATACGGAGGGGGTTGAGGCCTTTCTCTTCGCGAATCTCGTTGACGCGCTCGCCGCCGCCCCGCGTCTCGGGTGAGACGATGAGGACATCGAAGCCTTCCTCGGTCGCGATACCGGTCGGTTTGTCGAGTTCGCGGACCTCGAACTCGCGGTCGTACTCCTCGGCGAGTGGTCGGAGTTCGGCTTCGAGGTCGGCCTTGCGGTCGTCGAAGGGCCGGACGTAGCGGTCGACGTGTCGCGTCTTCGGCGCGAGTTCGTCGCTCGTGAGTCCGACCGTGACATCACCCAATTCGAACGCCCGCTCGAACAGCGCGAGGTGTCCATCGTGGACAGGGTCGAACGTCCCGCCCAGCGCGACGTGCATACTCTCGCGGTGGATGCGGCGCGACTTAAGCGGGTCGGGTTAGCCTAACGGACCAGCATCCGCGGCGAGCGAGGGGCTACCGAAACGAGGTGAGTCGCCGCAGAAGCCGGGAGATTGCGGAGCTACTCCTCGCGGACCGTAATCGTGACCGGTTCGGTCTCGTCGGTGCGGTCGGTTCCGAGGTGTCGGTCGAGGTTGAACACGGCGTTCAACTGCTCTTGTACCTGTCCGGAGACGCCCTTCACGAGGTCGCTCGGCGCGATTGCGACGTACTCGTAGGGGTTGTTGCCCGCGCCGGAACTCTTCCGCTTGCGGCGCTCGACCGTCTCGTCGTCGGTGAGTTCGGCCAGCGCCTCCCGAACCGTGCTGGGGTAGAGGCCGGTCCCCTCGGCGACTTCCTCGCTCGTCGAGTGGGGGTGCTGTCGGAGGTAGACGTAGATTCGCGCGCGCGTCTCGGTGTCGAGAATCCACGCGAGCAGGTCCACCAACCCGTCGTCGAACTCGGAGACGGCGCAGTCGGCCGCGCCGCCCGAGTGGTCTTCGTCCGTCGACTCCGCGCTCCCCTCTGTGCTCTGGTCCGCAGACATTTGTGCTACGGCAAAGGTCAAAACAGGGGCGCTAAAAAATGTTTCCTGTCGGTCGTCGGCGTGCGACTCAGTCCAGCGTCAAGTGTTCGCACAGGGCGTCGAGCCCGGATTCCTCGTGAATCCGTCGCTGGATGACGGTGCCGGATTCGGCGTCGAAAAGCGACCGGAGGCCGTCGACGCCGAGGCGGTCGGACTCGCTTTCGACGAACGATTCGAGGGTCACGACGCCCTCGGAGTCGGGGGCGATGAAGTCCGTGTCTCGCCCGTATCGGGTCGCGCGCCACTTGTTCTCGTCGAGGAGTTCCCGCCGGACCGGCGTTCCCGACTCGCCGGACTCGTAGCGGTCGGCGAGGTCCAACACGAGCGCGTGGACGTACTCGACGAAATCGGCGACGCGTTCGGGGTCGGTCTGGGCGTCGGGGGTGCGGATTTCGACCGTCCCGTGGCCCGTGTGGGGGCGCACATCGTACCAGAGTTCGCCCCGGTCGTCTATCGAGCCGTACTCGACCATCCGGCGCTCGAAGCGCTGGAAGTCCTCGAAGTCGTCGAAGGCGGTCGGCATGCCGGTGTTCGGGAGGTTCTCGAACACCTTGGCGCGGGCGGAGGCGAGGCCGGTGTCGAAGCCGTTCCAGAAGGGGGAGTTCGCGGAGAGCGCGAGCAGGGGCGCGAGGTACCAGCGGAGTTCGTTGGCGACCCAGACGGCCTTGTCCGCGTCGTCGACGCCGACGTGGACGTGGAGGCCGGCGGTCGTGTTCCGGTGTTGTGGGTACTGAATCCGGTCGAGCTGCGCCTGATACCGGGGCTTCGTCGCGTGGTCGAGTTCGCGCCACTTGGCGGCGGGGTGGAGCCCGGCCGCGGCGATGCGGTAGCCGTGGTCAGCGGCGTGGTCGACGAGCGCCTCGCGGACCGACTCGACGGCCGCGCCGGCCTCGTCGGGGTCCTCGATGAGCGGCGTCTGCGTCTCGATAGTGAACTTGAACAGCTCGTGGTCGAGCCGTCCGGCGAGCGGTTCCGGAGGCTCCGATCCGTAGACTAAGTCGTCGATACCCGAGGTGGGGCGGCCGTCGGCATCGACGATATAGAATTCCTCTTCGACGCCGAGCGTCCCCATTCGGTCGAAGGCGTCCGCCGACCCTAGTTCCATCGCAACGGCGTAAGTTGCGCCGAATTAAAAACACCGTGGGAGCCGGCGAACGCGTCGCACGACCGCGGGCAAGCGAATCGGGCGATAGTGACGACCGAAAATCAGGTCTCTCGGAGCAGTCGTCAGACGGAGCGATGACGGTGACGCCGCCGCCAACCTACTTCGGGCGGGCGACGATACCGAGGTGATCCGCGTGGAAGCGGTCGAGACGGGCTGTGTCGAGGATTTCGTAGGCCGGTTCGAGTTCGGCGACCACGTCGTCGAACACGTCGTCCGGCTCGGCGGTCACGTCCTCGCTCCGCGCCTTGACGGCCATCAGGAGCCGGCCGTCGTCCGCGAGGAACTGTCGGTTGCGGACGGCGACGGTCGCCTGCCCGCGGGTCGCCACGTCCATGACGAGGCAATCGATGCCGGCTTCGACCACGTGCGCGTAGGATTCCGGGTCGCGCGCGTCCTTCAAGAGCGGAAAGAGATTGTCGCGGTCCTCAGCGACGCCGACGAGGTCGCGGACGGGGCGCGGCGCGAACTCCACGGCGTAGGTCGGCCCGGCGAAGTCGGCGACGTGCGAGACGGTCGTTCCCGAGGCGGCTCCGAGATAGAGGACCGACTCGCCACCGACGAGACCCGTGTCCATGCCGAGTTCGAGCATCGCGCCGAGTTTCGAGCGCCCGGCGTCCCACGCGCGCCAACCGTCGGCGTCGACGGGTTCGCCGTAGACCTGCGCGCCTCGCGTCGAGAGGCGCTGTCGGCCGCCGAACGTCCGGCGCTCGACGCCTTCGGGAAGGTCGACATCGGCGTCGCCCGCGGAGCTATCGTCGCTCATTCGTCGTCCTCCTCGTCGGCGCGGGCGCGAATCGTCGCCATCCGCTCGGCGAGTTCGGCGTGCAGGTCCGGCCGGTAGTCGCCCGAGTAGTGGTCGATGCGCGCGGCGATAGAGAGCTTCCCGGCGAGCGCGCGGGCGGCCGACCCGCGGTCCTGCTGGCGCGTCCCGCGGACGTACTCGTGGGTGAAGATGACGCCGTGTTTGGGCGACGTGGCGCGACCCTTCAGGTGCGCGAACAGGGCGTCTTCGGCCCCGAGCACTTGGACCGTTCCGCTCGGCTTCTTGGCGAGGCTTTCGAGGCCGCCGGCCAGCGCGATGAGTCTCGCCGCGAGGACGGGCCCGGCCATCTCGGCGAGGTTCGGCGCGGTCGTGGGCGCGCGCTCTTCGATGAACGCCTGGAGGTCGTCGCGCTCGTCGAGCAGGTCCACCGCGCGGGTGGCGTAGGAGACGACGCGCTCTTCGGCGGCGGTCTTCGGGTCGCGGGCGGCGATATCGCGGACCCCGTCGAGGCCGCGCGGGACGTCCTCGTAGAGCGTGCCGGCCCACTCGACGACCCGCTCGGCGAGTTCGTTCGCGGTCCGTTCGGCGTCATCCATCGCGCGCACGGCGTGGGCGAGTTGCACGTCGTCGGCGCGCTCGCGCTCCGCGACGGCCTCGCTGGCGGCGGCGAGCGTCGCCGAGCGAAGCTTGGCGTAGTAGTCGGTGTCGTCGGCGGCGAACCCGGTATTGACGGCCTCGGCCGGCCAGTCAGCGGGGGCGGAGGCGCGGCCCGTTCGGACTCGCGTCGCCCCGGATTCGGGGTCGTCGGGGTCCGCGCCGGCGAACCATGCGTCTGTCATACTGGCGGATTGCGCCCCGTTCGGGTAAAAGGACACGGACCCGCGGGCGCGGTTCGGCGCTCCGCGGCATTTTCCGTGGTAAGTTTTAACACACCATGTTCCGTACGAATGTTCGATGGAACGCGCTTCGTACGTCTGTCGTGAGTGTCAAACGACCGTGAGCGCCGCGTCGTACCGTTCGACCTGCCCCGAGTGCAGCGGTGAGCTTCGGCCCACGTCGGTGACGAGTCGCCGGCGCGCCGGAGATTGAACGACGCGCGCGGGTCGTCCGACCCGAGCGCCGTCCGCTCGCTCGCAGTCACGACCGACGACCTCGTGACCGCCCTCGAGGCGAACCGCCGGGGCGACGATCCCGTCGTCCTCCGCGTCACCCCGCCGTTCTACGGGCGGATGCGGGCTCGAATTCACCGCATAGGAGGCGAAGCCTCGGACTACGCCGACCCCGAGCCGATACATCTCGACCCGCGGATCTTCGTCGCCGACGACGCCCCCGCGTATCCCGAACCCGACGAGACTCGACCGGAGCCGTACGAGGTCGAAGCGCACCACGAACGCCACACGGAGGCGGTTCGAGCGTGGCGCTCGGCGGTCCGCGACCACCTCCGCGACGCGGTGGCGCTCCCGACTGACGACGGCCCGCACGAGGTCGACGTCAAGTACCTCGGCTGAGCGAACCACTTTTTCCCCGCGGGGCACACCGTAGCGACATGAGCACCGACGAGTACCGCCGCGGGACGGCGGTCGAGCGCGAGCGGCAGCAGAAACAGCGCCCGGCGCGCGGCCGCTACCGCGGGGTACTTCCAGTCATCTACGCCATCGGATTCGTCATGTTTACCGGGGTCTCGCTGTATATCGGGCCGGAACCGGCGTTCGCGGTGTACCTCGTCACCCACGTCTTCTACGCGGGCCTCATCCGCGCCGACATCAAGTCGCTCCGCGGACAGGGCATCGACTGGGGCGCGTCGCGACACCTCTGGTTCGGCGCGGCGTTCGCGCTCCCGTTCGTCGCGCCCGCCTACTACTTCTACAGCGGCCGCGTGATTCGCCGCGAAAACGAGTCTCGGAACCTCGACGACTGAGGCCAAAAACCCGCGGACTGCTCGGAGAGTCGCGCAAAGTCGGTCGCCGCCGCGGCCACCGAACTTATGCCCGGCGAGGGAAAAAGGCGGGGCAATGACTTCCAGACGCGTAGTCGCGGTGCTCGCGCTCGCCGCGCTCGTACTCACGAGCGGCTGTATTGGCTTTCTGACGGGTGAGGAGACCCTGACGTTCGAGTCGGAACCGGCCGCAGCGGACGCGACCGTCGCCGAGAACGCCGGCTACGAGACGAACGGGACCGAGACGTTCGCGGTGAACCGCACGCTCTCGTTCGGCGGACAGGAGCGTAAAATCGCCGCCAGCAACCATATCACGACGTACGAGAAGACGCTGGACCTCGGCTTCTTCGGCGAGGCCAAGCTCGGCTCGTTCAGCGTCATCTCGACGCCCGCGGTCGAGGTGGCCGGCCAGCCCCGAAACCCCATCGGCGACTACTCGAACGACGACCTCATCCGCCTCGTCGACAACCAGTATCAGGGCCTCAGCGACGTTGACCCCGTCAGCTCTCGCAACGTCCAGATGCTCGGGCAGACCACCAACGTCACGAAGTACAGCGCCACCGCGCGATTCGGCGGCCAAGAAGTCGACGTGTACGTCCACGTGACGAAGGTCCAGCACGGCGAAGACTTCGTCATCGCAATCGGGCTATACCCCCAACAGCTCGACGGTGAAGAGGAGAACGTTCTCGAACTGATTCGCTCGGTCGAACACCCGTCTGAAGCGTAAGCCGCTTCGGGGGAGCCTTTTTCTCGTCGCCGCGGGTCGGTGATTCCATGACTCGTGTGCGGACCGCAGGTATCGCGGTGACGACGCTCGGCGTCGTCGGCTACGGCGTCGGGGTGCTCGTCTCCTATCCGGGGCGGGCGTTCTCGGTGACGGCCGTCATGGTCGGCATCACGCTCTGGGCCATCGGAGGTGACGTGCGGTGATTTCAGCGCTCGTCTACCGCGACGACGGCGCATCGGCCTACGAGGAGACCGCGCTGGACGCGGCGCGCGACGCCGAGGGGACCACGTGGGTTCGCGCGACCGCCGCGGAAGATTTCGAGCGCGTCGCCGAGGCGTTTGGCATCCACCCGCTTTCGGTCGAGGACGTTCGGAACGACGCCCGACCGAAGGTCGAGGAGTACGACGAGTACACGTTCGTCGTCGTCCGAATGGCGACGCTCCGCGCCGGCGAGCAGGTGTTCGAAGAGGAGGTCCAGACCAGACCCGTGGGACTCTGCTTCGGCGACGACTGGCTCGTGACGCTGACGCGCCGGGAGTTAGAGCCGATAAACTACGTGTGGAACGCCATCGTGCGGGAGGAACCGCGGATGCTCCGGTTCGGACCGGACTTCGTGGCCTACCGCGTCATCGACCGCATCGTCGACGAGTACTTCGGGCTGTTGGACGAGGTCGGCGAGGAGATAGAACTCATCGAGGACATCATCCTCGAGGGGCCCGACCCGGAGGTGCTGGAAGGGCTGAACGCGGTCCGGCGCGACCTGCTGTCGTTCCGAAAGACCGTGTGGCCGACGCGGGAGGCGGTCGGCGTGCTCGCCCGCGGCGACCCCGACTACGTCCGCGAGACGACGGAGAAGTACTACCGCGACGTGTACGACCACCTCGTCGAGTTGGTCGACCTCACGGAGACGTACCGCGACCTCGCGCGCGGCGCGCGGGATATCTACCTCAACACCCTCTCGCAGTCGACGAACGAGGTGATGAAGACGCTCACGGTCGTGGCGACCATCATCCTCCCGCTCACGCTCGTCGTCGGCATCTACGGCATGAACTTCGACCCCGGCGCGTCGGCGTTCAACATGCCCGAACTCGGGTGGGCCTACGGCTACCCGGCGACGATGCTCGGGATGGCGCTCGTCTCCGTGGTCCTCCTCGTCTACTTCCGCCGGGAGAACTGGCTCTGAGCGACGAAAGAGATATACTACCCGATTAATCACGTCTGACGCTCGGTTCGCGTCGGTTCGATGACGACAAATCGCCCACATCGTGCGATTGACCCACACGACCTCGGCGAAAAGTTTATATGCTTTTCGGACTTACTGATGGTAAGGCCAGTCCAAGCCGGATTATTCTTTCGTCTTCTGTGGTCTTCCCGGCCGAGACGTATCCGCGCCTTCCACCACCCCATGAGCGACACAATAACCACCCGAACCTACAGTACCGACGCAAAGGCCAGGGACGTCCGTCCCCGCGAGTCCGAGCGAGACGAAAAACAGCAGGACGAAGCGCAGGTGTGCCCCGAGTGTAGCGGCAACCTCGTCACCGACGAGGAGCACGGCGAGACGATTTGCGAGGAATGCGGCCTCGTGGTCGAGGACACCGTGGTCGACCGCGGCCCCGAGTGGCGCGCGTTCGACTCCGCCGAACGCGACAGCAAGTCCCGCGTCGGCGCGCCCACGACGAACATGATGCACGACAAGGGGCTGTCGA
>NZ_JAMYJY010000086.1:0-15978 GCF_024136985.1 Haloferax sp. AB510 | reverse complement strand
GGAGGAGCGTTCCCGCGAGCGCCGCCGCCTCGGAGAGTGCGGGGCGCGACGACGGCCAGAAACGGCGGTCGATTCGCGGGCGTGGTCGCGTCCGAGGCGGCGGCGTCCGCCGAGGGCTCGGGAGGGGACATACACGCTGATAGAGGCTGTCACGGGAGATAAGTATAGAGACGGGTACCGGTGTTTCACGAACTGTGCCGGACGTTTCATAGGGATTTGTCAACTTCTGTTGCAAATCAGTTGCCGATACGACCGCTGTCTCGCGACGTCAGGCGACGGTGCGGTGCGGGCGCTCGATTAACGGCGTCCCAACCGACGGATGAGCTGACAAAGCAGCGGCTAACGGGCGTGAAGCCGCAAAAAACGGTGTGAATTCGGCCGAGCGATTCGAGTCGATGCGAAGTCAGGGTGTGGGTGTGAGTGGTGTAGGCCTATCTGGGGGTGCTCACATCGCACCGCCCATGCCGCCCATACCGCCCATGCCACCCATGCCGCCGCCCATGCCGCCGGGCGCGCCGCCCTCGTCGTCGTCGCCGCCGGTCTGGCCACCGGAGAGGTCGCCAGCCGCGATGACGTCGTCGATGCGGAGGATCATAACAGCGGCTTCGGTCGCGGACTCGATAGCCTGGGTCTTGACGCGGAGGGGCTCCACGACGCCCTCTTCTTCCATGTCGATGACCTCGCCCGTGTAGGCGTCGAGGCCGGCTGCGAACTCGCCGCCGTCGTGGCGCGAGCGCAGGTCGACGAGGGAGTCGATGGGGTCGAGACCGGCGTTCTCGGCGAGGGTGCGCGGGATGATGTCCAGCGCCTCGGCGAACGCCTCGACGGCGAGCTGCTCGCGGCCGCCGACGGAGTCAGCGAACTCGCGGAGTTGCAGGGAGAGCTCCGTCTCGGGAGCGCCGCCGCCGGGGAGGACTTTCCCGTCTTCGAGCGTCGTGCGGACGACGCCGAGGGAGTCCTCGATGGCGCGTTCGAGCTCGTCGACGACGTGCTCGGTGCCGCCGCGGAGGATGAGCGTGACGGACTTCGCGTCCTCGACGTCCTCGACGAAGATGCGCTCGTCACCGCCGACGTCCTTCTGTCCGACGGAGCCAGCGAAGCCGAGGTCGTCGGCCTCGATGTCGTCGAGACTGCTGACGACGCGGCCACCCGTCGCGCGGGCGAGACGCTTGAGGTCGGAGGACTTCGTGCGGCGGACCGCGAGGATGCCCTCCTTCGCGAGGTAGTGCTGCGCCATGTCGTCGATGCCGTCACCGACGAAGACGGCGTCGGCGCCGACCTCGACGAGCTTGTCGACCATCTCTTTCAGCTGCTTTTCTTCCTGGTCGAGGAACTGCTGAAGCTGGTCGGGGTCCGTGACGTTGACTTCCGCGTCGATTTCGGTCTCGCGGACTTCCAGCGCGTCGTCGAGGATGGCGATGTTCGCGTCCTCGACGGCGTAGGGCATGTTCTCGTCGACGCGCTCTTTGTCGACGATGACGCCCTCGACGAGTTCGGAGTTGTCGATGGTGCCGCCGACGACCTTCTCGATGGAGACGTTGTTCGTGTCGATGCCGTCGTCGTCCTTGACGGCCAGCACGGCGTCGACGACGAGTTCGGAGAGCAGGTCCTTCGCGGACTCCGCGCCCTTACCGGTCATCGCCGTCGCGGCGATCTTCGTGAGGGTCTCACGGTCGTCTTCCGTGACCTCGATGGCGTTGTCCTCGAGGACTTCCTTGGCCTTCTCGGCGGCCTGGCGGTAACCCTGCGCGATGGTCGTCGCGTGGACGTCCGATTCGAGGAGGTCCTCGGCCTGGTCGAGGAGTTCGCCGGCGATGATGACGGCCGTCGTCGTACCGTCTCCGACCTCGTCCTCCTGGGTCTCGGAGACTTCGACGATCATGTTGGCCGCGGGGTGGTCGATGTCCATCTCCTTGAGGATGGTGACGCCGTCGTTCGTGACGACGACCTGCCCGCCGGAGTCGACGAGCATCTTGTCCATCCCCTTGGGGCCGAGCGTGGTGCGTACGGCCTCTGCGACGGCCTTCCCGGCCGTGATGTTCATCGACTGCGCATCCTGACCGGATGTGCGCTGCGAGTCCTCACCCAGAATGATCATGGGCTGACCCTGCTGCATTCGCTGGCTCATAGTCATCGCCTGATTGTTTGTGATTCTATAAAAAAGCTTCGTTTATTGGTATGCCAAAACGCAACACGGTGGGGTGGTCGAGACCCGGTGACGGCGGTCGATTACGCGGCTTTATCTATGGTACTCGGCGGGTCGCCTCGCCAGTCTCGAAGCGAGTGCGGTGAAAAGACGATGCGGGCGAGTGCCGTGTCGCGGTGGACTCGTCGGCGGTGGCGTCTCAGTTGTTCTGCCGGACGTTGAAGCCCTGCGTCAGGTCGTTGTGCTTCCGTTCGAGGAAGGAGTACACCGCGCCGTGGGGCGCGCCGTCGAGAATCATCTCGACGGCCCGGCGGACGACTTCGACCTCCTCGGGCTGGCCGATGATGCCGAGTGTCGAGCCGTAGATAACCACGTCCGCGCCGGTCAGCTCCTCCATGAGTTCGCGGGTGCGGCCGTTCTCGCCGATGAGGCGACCCTTCTGTCGCCGCATGTCGTTTTTGTTTCGGGTGTGCCGGTCTATCTCGATGAGTTCGAACATCATCATGTCGTCGTCGAGGAGCGCCATCGCGTCCTCCGGGGCGAAGCCGCGGCCGACCGCTCGGACCACGTCGGGAGCGACCATGCCGAGTACGGGGTCGCCGACGCTGTCGATTGCGACGCTGCCGTTCTCCGAGTCAACGTCGAGTCGGACTTCCGCGCGACTCTCTATCTCGCGGAGCGTCGAGCCACCTTCGCCGATGAGAACACCGATACGGTCCTGCGGCACCTTGACGTGCTGCATATCACCCGATACCCGTCGGAATGGTTTAAGCGTTCGCTCGGCGGGTCGCCGCGTGTCTCGGTCGCACACCCGTCTCGCGGCGGGTTCGCGTTTCTCCCCGGTTCCGGCTCAGTCTTTGTCCTCGTCTTCTTCGGCCGTGACGAACTCGTACAGCGAGTCGCCGTCGGCGTCGGCCCCCTGCCGCCGGAAGAAGTTGGCCACGTTGCGGCAGTCCCGCCGGAGGAACTCTTCGGCGTTGGGGTGGTGGACCGTGACGGCCTGTCCGAGGTCGATGACGACGAGTTCGCCGTCGTGGATGATGAGGTTGTACTCCGAGAGGTCGCCGTGGACGAGGCCGGCGCGGTGGAGTCGGCGCATGTACTCGCGGACGACTTCGTAGGCGGTCTGGGGGTTCTCGACGCGCACCTCCGAGAGCCGCCGCGCCCGGTCGTCGACGACGCCGACGAGTTCCATCACGAGGACGTTCCGCTGGACCGCGATGGGCTTCGGCACGCGCACGCCGGCGCGCTGGGCGCGTTCGAGGTTGGCGAACTCCTTTCTGACCCACGCGCGGACGACCTGTCCCTTGTCGTGGCCGATGTTCTCGAAGCGCGGGTCGCCTTCGAGGTAATCGCGCATGTGCCGGAAGTCCGAGGCGTTGATGCGGTATATTTTGACCGCCACGTCGGAGTCGTCGCCACCGAGTGCCTCGAAAACGTTGGCCTCCTTCCCGGTCGAAATCGGCCCGCCGAACGCGTCGATGTACCCGTCTTGGACGAGTTTGTAGATGGCGGCGAAGGTCGCGTCGTCGAACACCGACTGCTCGACTTTGAACTGGTCGGCGTCCTTCAACCGCATCCGGAACTCGTCGAAGTCGCGGTCCTTGCGGCGCGCGATGCGGTCTGCCTCGTCGTCGGAGACGTCTATCTCCTCCCACTCGTCGCCGAACGCCTCGCCCTCCTGGGGTTCGACCATGCCGAACTCGTCAGTCATTGGACTAGGGCTACGAGAGGCGAGATGAAAAGGGCACAGGCTCCGGCTTCGGTGTCGCTCGGCGAACGGTCGACGCTGTCTCGAACGCGTTACTGGATGTGGCCTTCGCGGCGGAGTTGGTCGGCCTCGGACTTCTCGTAGCGCCACGACACGTCGGCCTTCTCGTCCTGCCAGTCCCACGGCTCGACGAGTACCACGTCGTCCTCTCGAATCCAGATTCGCTTCTGCATCCGCCCGGGAATGCGAGCGGTCCGCTCGACGCCGTCGGCACAGCGGACGCGAATACGATTGGCCCCGAGCATGTTCGTCACGACGGCGAACACTTCGTCGTCGTTCGGCATTCGAAGGTCTCGGCGGCTCTCGTTCTCGTCGTCGCTCATGCGCGAGCGTTCGACGTGGGCATGGTTAAATCCGCCGACGTTCGGCCGGTAGGAAGCGTCCGACGGAACGACGCGTTTAGGACCGTCCCGAAACGCCGTCGTTGTATGCTCGACAAACTCGGCACGAAGGGTATCGCCGGCGTCGTCTCCTTGCTCTTGGGTATCGGTATCGTCGCCTATCAGGCCCCCGTCGTCGCGGCGGGTCTCGCGTTCGTCGTCGCCGGCCTCGGACTCGTCGCCAGCGGCCTCGCCGAGGGCGTGATGAAGATGTTCGGCATGGCCTGAGAGCCGCTGGTTCCCCGCCTTACAGCGATTCGCGGAGGAACGAGAACACCCGTTCTCGGGCCGCTGGATAGTGGTACGACGAGTGCAAGAAGACGTGGTCGGCCGCGTCGACGGCGTCGTACTCGACTTCGTTTCCGGCGGCTTCGAGCGCGTCCGCCAACCGGGCGCTCTGGTCCGGCGCGACGACCGAATCCTTGCTCCCGTGGAGCAACAGCGTCGGCGGCGCGTCGGCGTCGTCATCGATGTCGTCATCGACGTAGGTAATCGGCGAACACCGACGCAACTCGGCGGCCGACGGCCGGTCATCGAACAGCGGCAGCGATTCCCCGGCGCGCTCGTGGTCGTCGGCTCGGAGGTCGTAGACGCCGGAGACCCCGACCGCGGCGTCAATTTCGGTCCGCCGCCCGAACTCGTCGTCCGAAAGCGCCGCCAGCAACGCGAGGTGCGCCCCCGCGGAGTGGCCGACGACGGCGACAGTGTTCGGGTCGATGCCGAACTCGTCGGCGCGGTCGACGACCCAGTCGATACCTTCGCACACATCTTCGATTTGCGCGGGGAACGTCGCTTCGTGACCCAGTCGGTACGACACCTCGGCCGCGACGAACCCCTCGTCGGCGGCGTCGAGCGCCCAGCGGGCGAACTGGCCGGTCGAGCCGGTCTCCCACGCGCCGCCGTAGACGAAGACGACGAGGGGGCGGGGTGAGCCGGCCGTTTCGGTTCCCTCGGCTGGCGGGGAGTTGGGGCAGTACACGTCCGCGGTCAGCGTGCGCTCCTCGCGGTCTGTGACGGTTCGGTTTCGATGAACGAGAACGTCGGAAGGGTTGGACATACCGACTCGTCGGGCCGGTGACTTCTATCGGTTTGGGAGACGGCGAGTCACGAGCCGTCGAGAAGGGTGCAGTTCCGGTGAGGCGCGGCGATTACTCCGCTATCTTCGCGCGACCGGGCTCGATGAGTTCGTCGAGGTAGTCCGCGAGCGCGCCCTTCGCGTCGGCGGGGTGGAGTTCGCCGGATTCGAGGTCGGCCTCCAGCGCCTCGTAGTCGTCGTATTCGAGGTTCCCGCCGTACTGCTCGGGGCGCTCGACGACGACTCGCTCGAAGCGCGGGAAGACGTGGTACTCGAAGATTTGGAGGACGGGGTTCTCGCGCTCGTCACCGTCCTCGGTCGGGTCGGGGTCGGCCGTCGGCGGGCAGAACGCGCCGTTGACCTTGTCTTCGATGTCCTCGGTGGAGTCCTCCATCGAGATGGTGACGCCCTCGGAGGAGGACATCTTACCGATGCCCGTCCCGAGGTCGGCGATGAGCGGCGTGTGCATGCAGGTCGGCGACTCCTCGCCGATGCTCGGGAGCGTGTCGCGGGCGAGCATGTGGACCTTGCGCTGTTCCATCCCGCCGATGGCGAGGTCAACGTCGAGGTAGACGATGTCGAGCGCCTGCATGATGGGGTAGACCGCCTGCGCGACGGTGACGCCGTCGCCGCTTTTGATTTCGGCCATGGCGCGCTCGGCGCGCGAGAGCGTCGTCTCCAGTTCGAGCGCGTGCAGGTCGAGGACGTAGCTCTCGTCGAGCTGGTACTCCGAGCCGAGGACGAACTCCGTCTGGCTCTCGTCGAGGCCGTAGGCGATGAACTGCGCTTTCATCCGCTCGGCCGTCTCGCGAATCTCCTCGAAGGTGCCCTTGCCGTTGAGGTAGGCGTGTACGTCGGCCAGTAGCACGACTACCTCGAAGCCCGCCTCTTGGAGGTCGATGAGCTTGTTGGCGGTGAGCATGTGACCGATGTGGAGGACGCCGGAGGGCTCGTAGCCCACGTACGCTCGCTTGCCCTCGGGGTCGTCGGCCAGCGCGCGCACTTCGTCCTCCGTGACCACTTCGGAGGCGTTCCGAGTGATCAGGTCGTATGCGTCCATACCTGTTCGGTGTCGGTGATGTGGGATATGACTTCTGGAAGCCGCTCGCGGGCGAAACGGACAACACGAACCGGTCCTAACTCCGGGTGATGTCCGACTCAGGAACCACGACGCGTGCGCCCGTCATCATCTTCGCCGCGCTCATCCTCGTCGTCTTCGGCCTGCTCGCGGCCATGTGGGCGTCGGTCCGCGGCGGCGACCTCCTCCCGTACATCCTCGGCTTCGCGGTCTACTTCCTCGCCGTTCACATCTACCTGCCCTACCGCGTCCACAAGGACGCGACGTTCAAGGGCCGAAACGCGACGTTCTGGGCCGCCTTGGCCTTCTTCGTGCCGCTCGTCGGCGCGGCGCTGTACTTCGTCGTCGCCGTCGTCGTCGGCCACGACGCGACCGCGGAGTAATGTTCCTCGGCGGCCGCGGCTCTCGTCACGGTCTTCAGTGGTGCCAGAATCGATTTACGAACAGCCACGCATCCCGTCGATATGCCCTCCGCCGACGCGACACCAATCCGTCGATGGCTCATGGTCATCTCGCTGTTTCTCGCCCTCCTCACGTACCTCGTCTCGTCGAGTACACCCGGAGTCTACCTCGACAACGTCATCCATCTCGTCTCTGGCGGTGCCGCGTTAGTTATCGGCCTCCTGTTGGCCGTCTCGCTCGTTCGAGCGTGGCCGCGGGAGCGAAATCGCGAATGAGCCCCGTTCGCGCGTCTCACCTTCGGCCAGTCACCGCCGGTTCTCGGCGCGGTGTTCGGAGATAATCTGGTCCACCATCTCCTCGCGCTGTTCCTTCTGTCGCTCCTCGGCGCGGTCCTCCCAGTCGTCGATGGCGGCGGCCACCTCGGACTCCTTCGCTACGGCGAGTTCGTCTATCTCCTGAATCGTCACGCCGTCGGCCGGTGCGACCGGAACGTCGGCCTCGAACAGCACCTCGTCCGCGACCTCCGAGAGATTGCCCGACCGGAGGACGACCTTGGGGTCGAACTCGGCGAGTCGCTCGGCGGTCGTCCGCCCGGCCCCGCTGGCGTCGCGGAGGTAGACCACGTCGCCCGCGGCGATACCGTACTCCTCGACGGTGTGGTCGAGCGCGCCGTTCGTGAACTGCTCGACGATTTTGACCGGCACCAAACTGCCATCGGTGTTCACGTCCGCGAAGTTCGAGTGGTCGAGCTTCCACAGCGACTTCAGTTGGTCGAGCTTGTCTGCGAGCTCCGCCTTGTCGGATTCGAGCGATTCGACTTTCCGCTCTAACCGACCGTTCTCGCGTTCGAGCCGGGTGACCTCGCGGCGCTCGCGGGCCTCGCGGCGCTCCTCGCGGCGGGCGTCGGAGAGTTCTTCCTTGTACTCCTCGATGGTCTCGTCTTTCTCCTCGATGGTCGATTTCAGGTCCTCGACGTGCGATTCGAGGCGCTCGACCCGCGACCGCAACTCCCGAATCTCGCGTTCTTCGGGCGTGAGTTCGGGCTCCTCGTGGGCCTCCTCGTCGGCGTCGTCGGGGTCGCCCCCGTCGGCGTCGTCGGCCATCTCGCGGAGGACGGCCTCGACCGACTCCTCGCTGACGAGCACGCGGGCGATGACCTCCTCTCTGTCCACGTCGGCTGGCACCTTCTGGGAGATGCGCTCGAACTGGTCTTCGTGGTCGTCGAAGGCGAACAGCGCCGCCGCGAGGGCGTCGCGTTCGTGGTCGTTCTCGTAGTCGATGTCGCGGGTCCGGTGGAGCTTCTCGTCCACGGGGATGTCGCTCGTCGGGGCCCACCCGGCGGCGTCGAAGCTCCGGCGGAACTTCTCGACCGTCTCGGGCATCGGCTGGACGTCGGCGGCGACCAGACTGGGCCGGCCGCGCTCGATGAGCCACTCGATGACGGCGGCGGTGTCGGCGGTGCGCGTCGAGTGTACGTCGAGGACACGGCCGTCGAGGCCGACGACGGCGACGGCGGTGGTCGTGCCGGGGTCGATACCGACGATGACGCGGTCGCGGCGCTTCACGAGTGGTTCGAACTCGATGCCGTCGCGGCGCTCGCGCTCGATTTCGACGCGGGTGTCGCCCGAGCGGTGGGTCGATACGGGGATGTCCTCCGGCCGCCCCTCGACGGTGAAAAGCGCCTGCGAATAGCCGCCGTACTTCTCGGTTACGTCCCGCTCGTAGTCGAGGTTGGCCTCCTTCAGTGCGGATTCGACCTCGCGGGACTGCTGTTTGACCGACCCGTGGATGCGGCGCGTGTAGCGGTCCTGACTCCACCCACCCTTGCCGGTCGAGCGGCCGCGAGAGACCTTCACGGTCGTCGTGTTCTCGAAGGCGGCGACCTCGTAGCCGACGTTGGCGAGGGCGAGCCGGGCCGCGGCCTCGGCCTCTTTCATCGGGTCTTTGTCGTAGGGGACGCCGTGACGCGAGGCGACCCGCGAGAGCGGTTCCGGTCGCTCCGCGCCGGTCACTTGCACCAACTGCGTCCCGTGGGGGAGCCACCGCAGGAAGCGGACTAAATCGTCCTTGTCGGTCGCCAACTCGTACATGTTGTCCGTGGCGACGACGCGCGGTTCGTCGCGCTCGATGAGTCGGCGTAACTTTCGGAAGGAGACCACGTCTCGTTCGATTCGGACCTCGTCTGACTCGGTGTCTCGGGTGTCCAACACGACCAGCGCGTACGACGGCGAGTCGCCGCGGATATCGCCGCTCTGGATGTCGACGCCGAAGACGACCGAGTCGAGCGCACTCGTCCGGTCGTTCACGACGGCGACTAGGGTCGCGCCGAATATATACTCCACGCCGGTTTCGAGCGTCGACTCGCCCCGAGTGTCGCGTTTGCGCGGCTCGGCCGGAAACGCCGCTGTCGTCGGCGACACCGCCGCCGCGACCGACGTTTGACACGAAACAAACAAGTCTCGGCTATTTGAAATGGGACTGATGAGTTCTGATATCCCCGACCCGCCGTCGGTGACCTCCCGTTCGCTGACGCGCATCGCCCTCATCGGTGTCGTCGCCCTCCTCCTTATCGCCGCCCCCATCGCCGGGCTCCTCGCGTGGGAACCCGTCGAAGAGGGGAACGTCAAGGTCGTCAAGAAGTGGGGCGCGACCACCGGTACCGTCTTCGAACCCGGCGCGCACTTCGTCAACCCCGTCTCGCAGTCGACCTCGTCGCTGTCGGTGCGACCGCAGTCGTACACGATGTCGTCGTCGACGAGCGAAGGCGACAGACGCGGCGACGACGCTATCACCGTCCTGACCGAAGACGGCCTTCGGACGGACATCGACGTGACCGTCCGCTACCGCATCGACGCCGGGCAGGCCGTCGAGTTCTACCGCAACTACCGAACGCTCGAAACCGCCGAGGAGCGCCTGATTCGGCCGTCGATTCGGTCGGTGCTCCGGACCGAGGCCGGTCGGCTCCCCGTCACCGTCATCTACACCGGCGAGGGCCAGACCCAGCTGAAGGCCGCCGCCGAGCGGGAACTCGCCGAGGAGTTCGCCGACGACGGCCTCATCCTCGAAGCGGTGCAGGTCCGCAACGTCGAACTCCCCGCCGAGTACGCGCAGGCGGTCGAACAGAAGGAGATCACCGAACAGCGCCGCCAGCAGAAGCAGGACGAACTCGCCGTCGAGGAGCTGGAGGCCGAGCGCAAGCGCATCGAGGCGCAGGGGCAGGCCGACGCCAACCGCATCCTCGCGGAGTCGCTGTCCGACGAGGTGCTGGCTCAGAAGTACATCGAGAAGCTCGACGAGACGGACACCGTCTACATCCCGGTCGGCGACGGCGGCTACCCGCAGTTCGTCCGGTCGCTCGATAGCGACGGGTCGTCCTCATCGAGTTCGTCCGCTGGTTCATCGTCGGACACTACCTCGGCGTCGTCGAGGTCGTCGACCTCGTCCGGCTCCGAAAACGAGACGAGCAACTGACGCCGTCGATGCGTCTCCTCCGTGAACTGGCCGTCGTGGTCATGTTACTCGTCGTCGTCGGCGTCCTCGCGCGTTCCGGCGTCGGCCGGTTCGTCCTGCCGGTCGTCGGCCTCGTGGTCGCCGCGGCGCTCGTGGTGCTCCTCTCAAAACAGCCGGCGTACGCACGGACGGCCGTCGGCCCACGGACGAGAATCATCGAGTCGGTCGTCGAATCGGCCGACGCCGCCTGCGTCGAGTGCGGGTCGCCCGCGACGACGCGCCGGCGCTACGTCAGCGAGTGGGTCGTCCTCGGGGTCCCCGTCGTCCTCCTCGACGACGGCGAGATCCCGGTCTGCGACGCCCATCGAGACTGACCCGACCTCGGTTTTTGACACGACGGCCCGTTCAGCGGCCGCTCAGACGAGCCTGCCCGTCGAGACGAACTCGACGCGCCCGCCGACGCGGACCGCCACCTCGCCGCCTCGGTCCTCGGCTTCGAGGTGGAGGTGGGACGGCCGGCCCATCTCGTAGCCCTGCTCGACCGTGACCTCGATTTCGTCGTCGTCGAAGTAGCGGTGGCGGGCGAGGTAGCCCGCGAAACAGCCGTTCGCGCTCCCGGTCGCGGGGTCTTCGGCGACGCCGTGGCCGGGGGCGTACATCCGCGCCGCGAAGTCGTTCGCGTCGTCGCGGGGGTCCGGACAGAACAGAAAGAGGTTCTCGACGCCCACGTCGTCGAAGAACGAGCGGTACGCCGGAACGAACACCTCGCTCCGGGCGAGGGCGTCGCGGTCGCAGAGCGGAATCATCACCGCTGGGAGGCCGGTCGAAACGACCTGTATCGGCCAGTTGGCGTCGAAGTCGGCCACATCGAGCGACAGCACCTCCGCGAGCGTCTCGCGGTCGAGTTCCGCGCCGAATGCCGGCGCGTTCTGCGTCATCCAGTACTGCTCGCTGTCGCTTCCGTCGGACCGAACCTCGACCGAAATCGGACCGACGCCGAGGTTCAGCGTCACCTCGTCTCCCGCGCCGAACTGCTCGCGGAGGATGGCGGCCGTCCCGAGCGTCGGGTGTCCGGCGAACGGGATCTCGCCGTCCGGCGTGAAGATACGAACGTCGTAGCCATCGTCGGGCGAGCCGCCCTCGATGAACGTCGTCTCCGAGTAGTTCATCTCGTTGGCGAGCGCGCCCATCTGCTCGGAACTGAGCGCGTCCGCCCCCTCGAAGACGGCGAGTTGGTTTCCGGCGTACTTCGCCGTGGCGAACACGTCGACGGTGTGGAAGGCGTTCTGCGGCACACCGACGGTGCGCGCGGGCGGGAGAAAAGCGTACCGCGGCCCCGTGCTACTCGTCGGTCTCGGCTCCGCCGCCGTCGCTGTCGGCGTACGGGACCTCCAGCTTCTGGCCGTCTTCGGCGACGAACACCTCGCCGTCGTAGACCTCGCGGGCCTGTTCGAGAAGCGGGCTCGGGTCGGCGGCGTACCGGGCGGAGATGTGCGTCAGCGCGAACCGCCGAACGTCGGCGTCGCGGGCGATTCGGGCGGCCTCGCGGGCGGTCGAGTGCGCGGTCTGTTTCGCCCGCTCGGCCTCCTCGTCGGTGAACGTCGCGTCGTGGACGAGCAGGTCGGCGTCGCGGGCGACCTCGACGGTCGATTCGAGCGGGCGGGTGTCGCCGGTGTAGACGACGGTTCGACCGGGTCGGGGGTCGCCGACGACCTGCTCGGAGCGCACGACGGTTCCGTCTTCGAGTTCCACGTCCTCGCCGGCGTGGAGGCGGCCGAACGCCGGGCCGACGGGGACGCCGAGTTCCTCGGCCTTCTCGCGGTCGAACCGGCCGGGGCGGTCGTCTTCGACGAGTGCGTACCCGACCGAGGCGGTCCGGTGCTCGGTGTCGAACGCGCGGACCTCGTAGTCGTCGGCGCGGTAAGCGACGTTGCCGGGGCGGACCTCGTGGACGGAGACGTGGAAGCCGGGCTGGTAGCCGCCCGCGTGGACGAGTTTTTCGAGGTGGCGTTTGCTCCCCGGCGGGCCGTGGATGGCCAGCGAGGCGTCGCGGTCGTTGAAGTCGAGCGTCTGAATCAGGCCGGGGATGCCGAGGATGTGGTCGCCGTGGAGGTGGGTGACGAACAGGTGGCTGACGCCGAACCCGGTCCCGTAGCGCATCATCTGGCGTTGGGTGCCCTCCCCGCAATCGAACAACAGGCGCTCGCCGTCGCGGTTCACGAGGAACGCGCTCGGCGCACGCGCCGTGGTGGGGACGGCCCCGCCGGTCCCGAGGAAGGTCGCGCGCATGGACATGCACCACAATGATAGCGGCGGGACTAAACGTGCGTCGAATCGGTCGCGGCCTCGGGGCTCACCCACAGGAAACCCGAGTCCACCCGACGCCCCGGACCGACCGATTCTTACCCGACCGTCTGCTACCGGAGTCCAATGGACGCGCCGCTGTGGACCGAGACGCACGCGCCGGGGCTCGAAGACCTCCCACAGCCGGAGGTCCGCGAACGCCTCCGACGCGCCGTGGACGAACCGATGAACCTCGTCGTGCAGGGCCCGCCGGGCGTCGGCAAGACCGCCGCCGTCCGGGCGCTGGCTCACGAGGCGCACGCGGACCCCGAACACGACCTCATCGAACTCAACGTCGCGGACTTCTTCAACCGGACGAAAAAGCAGATTCGCGCCGACCCGCGGTTCGAGCAGTTCCTCGACGGCCGCAGTCGCATGGCGAAACGCGACATGATAAACCGCGTGCTCAAGGAGTCCGCCAGCTACGCCCCGATGTCCGGCGAGTACAAGACCATCGTCCTCGACAACGCCGAATCCATCCGCGAGGACTTCCAGCAGGCGCTCCGCCGCGTGATGGAACAGCACCACCGGACCACGCAGTTCGTCATCACCACCCGCCAGCCCTCGAAGCTCATCCCGCCGATTCGCTCGCGGTGTTTCCCCATCCCCATGCCCGCGCCGGACGACGACACCCTCGAAACCCTCCTCGCCGACATCCTCGACGCCGAGGGCGTCGACTACGACGACGGCGGTCTCCAGTTCCTCACCGACGCCTCTAACGGGAACATCCGTAAGGCCATCCTCTCAGCCCAGCGGACGGCCACCGAGGCCGACGAGGTCACCATGTCCACGGTCCACGCCGCCCTCGGCGACGTGGGCTTCGACGACGAGCTGAAGACGCTCCTCATCAACGCCCGCGAGGGCGACATCAAGGACGCCCGCAAGACCCTCACGACGCTCCTCGACGACGAGGGCTACGAGGGACAGGAACTCCTCCGAGACATCCTCCGCGTCGCCGACTCGACTCCTGAGCGCTTCGCCGACGGCGAACTCGCTCGCCTGCACGAACTCGCGGGGCAGGTCGACCTCGACATCTCGACGGGCATTGACGACCGCCTGCACATTACCCACCTCCTCACGAGTTGGGGAGCCGAAGTCCGCGGCGAGGCATAGATGCAGTTCGCACCCGGCTACCGACGGTTCGCGCTCCCTGCCTTCCTCGGAGCGGCAGTCGCGGCGTTCGTTTTCCCGCCCCTCGGGGCCCTGCTCCTCGCGGCGGGCGCGTTCGTCCTCTGGTTCTTCCGGGACCCCGAGCGCTCGCCGCCCGACGAACCGGGGGTGGTCGCCCCCGCCGACGGGCACGTCTCCGTGATTCGCGTTGAGGACGGCCGGGTCCGCGTGGGCGTGTTCATGAACGTCACCGACGTGCACGTCAACCGCGCGCCCGTCTCCGGCGCGGTCCGAACCGTCACTCATCGCCCCGGCGCGCACAAACCGGCGTTCTCGAAGGACTCCGACCGCAACGAGCGCGTCGATATCGAACTCGACACCGACGAGGGCGACCACGAGGTGTCGCTCATCGCCGGCGCGTTCGCCCGCCGGATTCACTCGTACGTCGCGCCCGGAGACGAACTCGTCCGCGGGCAGAAACTCGGCCACATCGACTTCGGCTCCCGGGCCGACGTGCTGTTACCGCCGGAGTACGGCTCTGAGGACGTGGTCGTCGAGAAAGGCGAGTCGGTGCGGGCGGGCGAGACGGTGCTGGCGCGGCGATAGGCCGGACAAGCGGTCCGGGCTGTCCCGCCGACACAAGACATTTGTTCTGACTGCGAAACTACATTTCATGCAGCGCAGACGGGTCCTCGCGTCTCTCGGTTCGCTCGCTCTCCTCTCCGGGTGTCTCGGTAATCCCTCCATATCCTCGTCTGAGACGACCGAAACGACAACCGCTCCCGACTCAGAGACGACCGAGTCCGGGCAGACCGCGACCACCACGGACGAGTGTGGCTGGCCGCAGTTCTGCGAGGGGTCAAAGATGGTCGAAGTCACGGTCAGCGGCGGCTTCTCCGGCAAGGTAGTGCTGAAACCCGCGTGCCGCGAGGGCGATATCGAACTCTCGCCGGGCGAGACGAAGACGCTCACCCGGCAGGTCGACGCCGAGACCTGCGACGTGACGCTCCTCGTCGACGGCGAGGTGGCGTACGACGAACGGATTCAGGACTACGAGTACGTGACGTTGCGCGTCGGCTCGAACGGCGAGGTCACCGTCGAAGGAGTCGAGCTGTAGCGGTCTCGTCCACCCCGACTACTGGAGCGTCTCGACGGCGAGCGTCGCGACCGAGACGACGAGCGAGAGGACCGCCACCACGAGACCGAACAGATAGTACGGGCTCGAACCGTCCGGGTACGACAGGAGCGAAAACAGCAGGAACGACGACCCCATCGCGACGATGACCATCGCTCGCGGGTCGGGGTCGTACGCCTCGGCGAGAACCTTTCGAACCGTGCGCGACATGCCTTCACCTCGACGCGCTGGCGGATAGTCCTGTCGAGCGATTGAATAGAGAGCGAACGACCACGTCTGCGGTGGCGGCCGCGACCTGCGACCGAGGCCGCCGGCACCGACGCCGGTCCCGCTCACCGATGCAGCAGATGCACGTACCGCACCAGCGACCGGTGGACTCGGCGCTCGAACACCCGTTCGACCTCCCAACCGGCGTCCTCGGCCTCCTCGGCCCACGACCGGTCGGCGACCATCACGCACTCCGGGGCGACCCGGCGGACCTCCGCCAGCGCCCCGCCGACGAGGTCCGAAAGCGAGTGGCGCGCGATTTTCGACTGCCGGCCGTAAGGAGCGTCGAACACCGCGCCGTCCATCGAGTCGTCGCGGAGGGGGAGCGTGGTGGCGTCGCCGCGGATTACGTCGCCGTCGCCGACGTAGTGATGCAGGTTCTCCCGAGCGCCGCCGACCATCTTCGCCTGGGCGTCGACGCCGACCACGTCGGCACCGACTAACCCGGCTTCGAGGAGGACGCCGCCGGTGCCGCACATCGGGTCCAAAATTCGGGCGCCGGGCTCCGCGCCGGCCATGTTGACGAAGGCGCGGGCGTCCACGGGGGCCATGCTCCCCGGCTGGAAGAACGGTCGGTCGGTCGGCTTCCGGTCGGCGAAGTCGCGGACCGCCTCGACGGCGGTCCAGCCGACGAGACAGGCGTCTTCAGAGAAGTAGACGCGGAGTTCGTGGTCGGGGTCGTCCAAATCGACGCCGAAACCGCGGTCGACGAGCGCAGACCCGAGTTCGCGCTCGGCGTCGGTCGTGCTGATACCGGTCAGTCCCCGCACATCGCGGGCGCGGACGGCGACGGTCCCCTCGCGGTCGACGTTCGCGGCCGC
>NZ_JAMYJY010000085.1:0-16230 GCF_024136985.1 Haloferax sp. AB510 | reverse complement strand
CGGCCGCGATGCGCCTCGGTGAGTACGCCGCCCGACTCCGCGGTGCGGCGACACCCGCGGCCCGCGCGCTCCTCGTCTTCGTCGCGCTCTACGTCTTCGCGTTCGCCCCGCGGGCGGGCGACACCGACGGCGCGGGCCTCTACACGCCGGGGACGATTCTCGGCGCAATCGATGCGGCGCTGTTCGGCTCGGTTCGCCGCTTCGTCGGCGTCCGCGTCGTCGACCGCTATCCGGAGGGGACCCACGAGTACCTCCCGTACTTCGGCGACCTCCTCGGCGCGCTCGCGCTCGCGGCGCTCCCGGTCGTCCTCCTCGGTGCGGCGGTCTTCCTCGTCGACCGCTACACGGCCGGCGGGCCGCGGTCGGAGGTGTCGGCGGCGGTCTACTGGGCCGGCGCGTCGCTGGTGTTCGTCCCCATGCTGACCGAGGTGTCCGCGTCGTGGCTCGGCGTCTACGTCGTCGTCCCGCTCGCGCTCCCGGCGGGTATCGGCCTCGCGGCGCTCGTCCGCTGGGGTCGCAGCGCGTTCGACTCGCGGGACGTGCCCCGCGTCGCGGCCGCGGTCATCGTCCTGCTCGCGCTCGTCGCCCAGACCGGCGCGGTGGCGACGACCGAGGTGTACGGTCCGAGCGATCGCGACACCGAACTCGCACACTTCGCACAGCCGTCCAGCGAGTTCTCGTCGTTCCGCGACAACCTCTCCGCGTGGGTCGTGCCGACCGACGACGAGGGGCCAGAGGTGCTCTACTACGGGAGTTCGATGTACGTCGCCGACGGCGCGGCCGACTACCCGCCGGTCCCCGACGCGTGGGGCGAACAGCTCCCGATGGCGTGGTACGTCGAGCGAATCGGCGCCGACTCGACGGCGGCGGCGACGCCCGAGGCGCTCGAAGCCCGGTCGTCGGTGCCGCCGGTGGTCATCGCGCCCGCCGACGAGCGCGGGACGGTCGCGCCGCTCCTCGACGGGTACGTCGCACACCAGTACGACACCGGCCTCTGGGGCCGGTCGGTCGTGGTGTTCGTGAAAAGCTGAAACTGAGTGTCGCCGACGTCGTCAGTCGGTGACGGTGAGCCGGGTCGTCGGTCGGGTTGGCGGGCCGACGCTCAGCGGAAGCCCATCGCTTCGATCTGTTCTTGGTAGCGGTTCCGGATGGTGACTTCCGTCACCTGCGCCACGTCCGCGACCTCGCGTTGGGTCTTCTTTTCGTTGCAGAGAAGCGATGCGGCGTAGATTGCGGCGGCGGCGAAGCCAGTCGGCGACTTACCCGACAGCAGGCCCTGTTCGGCGGACACGTCGATAATCTCGGTCGCCTTGGCCTGTACCTCTTCGGAGAGGTCGAGCGCGGAGGCGAACCGCGGGACGAACTGCTTGGGGTCGACGGGCTTGAGTTCGAGACCGAGTTCCTGGGAGATGTAGCGGTACGTGCGGCCGATTTCCTTCTGCGGGACGCGCGATACCTCCGCGACCTCGTCGAGCGACCGCGGGATTCCCTCCTGACGGCAGGCGGCGTAGAGCGCCGAGGTGGCGACGCCCTCGATGGAGCGCCCGCGAATCAGGTCTTCGTTGAGCGCCCGTCGATAGATGACCGAGGCGACCTCGCGGACCGACCGCGGGACGCCGAGCGCCGACGCCATGCGGTCGATTTCGCTGAGGGCGAACTGGAGGTTGCGTTCGCCGGCGTCTTTCGTCCGGATGCGCTCTTGCCACTTGCGCAGACGGTGCATCTGCGAGCGTTTCTCGGACGAAAGCGAGCGACCGTAGGCGTCTTTGTCCTTCCAGTCGATGGTCGTCGTCAGCCCCCGGTCGTGCATCGTCTCCGTGATGGGCGCACCGACGCGCGACTTCGACTGCCGCTCGGAGTGGTTGAACGCCCGCCACTCCGGGCCGCGGTCGATTTGTCGCTCATCGAGGACGAGACCACAGTCGTCACACACCAGCTCCCCCTGGTCCGCGTCCGTGACGATCTGGTCAGACCCACACTCCGGACAGTTGACTTGCTCGTCCTCTTGTGCCGTTGCCTCCTCCTCTCGCTGACGCTGCCGGCTCGGACGTTCCATTAAAAGGTTTCTGGTGGAGCGTGAATTTAAACCTTTGTAACAGAAATATGATAAAGGCCGCAGTCTGGCGATTCGACGAGTTCGGATTCGGGCAATTGGGACGCATCTACTTATACGGTTCCCTGACTAACGGTGAATCGAATGGTCAGACGTGCTACCACGACACTAGTGGTCGTCGTTCTCGCGGTTCTCGCGGGCTGTCTCGGCGGGGGCGGCGTGGACGCGCCGGCGACGGTCGAATCGACCGCGACGCCGACGGCGTCGCCGACGGCGCAGTCGGGGTCGCCGACGGCCGCAACCGCCGCGGGCGACGTGACAGTCGAGGTGGTCGAGGTGGTCGACGGCGACACCATCAAAGTCGTCATGCCGGACGGCGCGCGCGAGACGGTTCGGCTCCTCGGCGTCGACACTCCCGAGGTCCACGCCGAGAACACGCCCGACGAGTTCGAGGGCGTCCCCGAGACCGAGGCCGGCCGGACCTGCCTCCGGGCGGCCGGCGAGAACGCGAGCGCCTACGCGAAGTCCCGGCTCGCCAACCGAACTGTCGAGCTCCGCTACGACGAGAAAGCCGGTGAGCGCGGCTACTACGGCCGGCTCCTCGCGTACGTCGTCGTCGACGGCGCGGAGTTCAACTACGACCTCATCGCCGAGGGCCACGCCCGGTTCTACGAGAGTTCGTTCGAGGAGCGCGAGCGCTACGAGCGCGCCGAGCGCGACGCTAGAGAGCGCGGGGTCGGCCTATGGTCCTGTGCGACCGAGGGGTCGGCCGCGGGAGGCGCGGACGCGACCACCGACGACGGCCTCTCGGTCTCGGTCGTCGCCGACGCGCCCGGCAACGACAACGACAACCTGAACGAGGAGTACGTCACGCTCCGGAACGACGGCGACGCGACGATCGACCTCTCGGGATGGACCGTCGCCGACGCGGCGGGCGCGACCTATACGTTCGCCGAGGGGACCGAACTCAGCCCCGGCGCGTCGCTGACGCTCCACACGGGGTCGGGAACCGACACCGACGAGGACGTCTACTGGGGCCGCGGCGGCGCGGTGTGGAACAACGGCGGCGACACGGTCACGATTCGGAACGCCGCCGGTGTCGAAGTGCTCGCGTACACGTACGGGTAGAGATCGAGAAGTCGGCGACTGCAGGAATTGCCCGCGCGGGGTCAGGGGGAATGGGGGTGGAGCGTGTGCCCCCACGAGCAGTACGGTACCAATCAGCATCATTCTCTAGACTGTCATATCTGCGCGATGAATCCGCGCATCATCCGCTGTTTCCCGCCCCGTTGGATTACTACTGCGCATTTACAAAGATATATACATAACCAAAGGAAATGTGTGTGCAACATGAGCACGCTCGAATCCTCGTCCGTCGAAGCCGCACTCGTCGCCGGCCGTCCCGCTGACCTGACCCCCGTCGTCCTCGATGCCGCGGGGCTGGAGTCGACCGCCCCCTCGCACCTCCGCGACCTGAAGGCCGAACTCGCCGAGGAGGGCTACCTTCCGGCGGAACTCACCGTGGAGGCCTGTTTCAGCGAGGACGACCCCCTCGCGGTGCAGTCGGAGTCCGAGCGCCTCCGCGAGTACGTCCGCGCCGCCGCGTTCCTCGGCGTCGGGCGCGTCGCCGTCGACGTCGCGGAGTGCTGTCGCCCCGACGACGCCGAGTCGGCGCTCGCCGCGCTCGGCGAGCGCGCCCGGCGCGAGGGTGTCGCTTTTGAGCTTCGAGGTTCCATCGACGGCTGATGGCAACCAAGGCCGCGCTGGAAGCGCAGTTGGCGGTGGTCGCCGGCTTCGAGAACCCGAAGGTCTCGCTCGAACAGTATCCGACGCCGCCGGACCTCGCCGCGCACCTCGTCCACCTCGCGGACCTCCGCGGCGATATCGAGGGTGCGACGGTCCTCGATTTGGGCTCCGGAACCGGCATGCTCGGACTCGGCGCGGCGCTCCGCTCGCCCGCCCGCGTCGTCGGCGTCGAACTCGACGACGCGGCGCTCGAAACCGCGACCGATAACGCCCGCCGCGTCGGCGCGAGCGCCCCCATCGACTGGATTCGCGCCGACGCGACCCGCCTGCCGCTTTGTCTCCCCGACGACCGGCAGGTCACGGTGCTCATGAACCCGCCGTTCGGCGCGCAGCGGGGCAACGAACACGCCGACCGCGCCTTCCTCGAATCGGTCGCGTCGGTCGCCGATGTGTCCTACTCGGTTCACAACGAGGGAAGCAAGGAGTTCGTCGAGTCGTTCGTCGCCGACGCCGGCGGCGACCTCACGGATGCGTTCCGGGCGACGTTCGACCTCGACCGCCAGTTCGACTTCCACGACGAGGACCGCCGACAGCTCGACGCCGAAGTGTTCCGCATCGAGTGGTGAGGCGGTCGTGACCGCGCCGTCGTCAGCGCCCGCGTCGACCGCGGACCTGACCTAATTGTACGTTTCCTGTCGCGCGACCCGGACTTTCGTCCCCCGCGACTCGGCGAAGACGAACGACTTCTCGCGGACGAACCGGATACCGTCGAGCGTCGTGCTCGCGTTCTCGGTCGGCATCGGCCCCCTGACGGTCCCGCTGTCCGACGACACCTGTATGTCGTAGCCCGTCGCCGTCGGCACGACTGAGATGTTCCGCCGGGAGACCACCGGTTCGGCCCGGACCGGACCGGTCTGGTAGGCCAACCGCGCCTCGCCGTCGGCGACGAGGAACACCCGGTAGGCGGTTCCCGCGCCCGTGACGACGTAGCCGTCGCGGACCGCCGTCACCCGTTCGCGCCAGCCGAGGCCGCCGAGCCTAACCGTCGACTCGCCGTCGAACGCCAGCCGACTCGTCGAGACGGCGGTGGTCCAGATGCCGCGCCGCTCGCTTCTGACGATGACCCCGGAGGTGTTGGTCGTCGTCGACTCGCCGAACAGTTCGATGTCGAAGACGGCGGTCAGCCCGTTCGGCACGTCCTCGGCGTAAGTCACGTCGTAGTCCCTGACCGAGACGCTCTCGCCCGGCAGGTCGTCGCCGCTCGCGGTGAACGTGTTGTACAGCATCGCTGGTCCCGACAGGGCCGCGACGACGACGAGGAGAACGGCGACGCCGACCTGCCAGCGGCGGGCCGAAAACAGCGAGTTGTCGGGCGCGTACTCTCGGAGCGGCTTGTCGGAGGCCGCGACCGTCAGCGCGACGATGGTCGCGAGCGCGACGACGAGCGCGAAGCCGACGGCGCGAAACAGCACGTAGGTCTCGCCGCCGCGGTACCAGTAGACCGCCCACAGCGACTCGCTCACGGAAAACAGGAGGATGCCGGCGAAGCTCCGGAGGGCGGGCGGGTTCGACCCCTCGCGGCGGTGGCTGAGCCACACGCCGAGGAGGACGCCGAACAGGAAGCCGATTGCGTGGCCCTGAATGGCGATTTGCGACCACCACGGCGTCGAGAAAATAGGACGGGCCGACGAGACGACTTCGGGAGAGAGCATCGCGTTGTAAAACAGGCTGACGACGCGCCCCGAGACGAACGCCAAGATAGTCGTCAGCGGCCGGAAGACGAGCGCGAAGCCGGCGAACGCGAACACGACGCCGGAGAAGCCGACGACCGGGCCGAGCGCGAAGACGGAGGTCAGAAGCCCCACGCCGACGACGACCGCGGGGAAGACGACGAGCGACCGGACGTAGGGATTCTCGCGGGCCGACCCGAACGACGTGGACCCCCGACGCGTCGGATAGTGTCCCCACGCGTACTCCGCGACCGGCGCGAGCGTGAGCGTGCCGACGAGGTTGCCGACGAGGTGGCCGGCGCTGGAGTGAGCGAACGCGGCGGTCAGCATCCCGGTCGGGTAGAAGTACGACCACGCCCGGAACGGGATGACGATGGGCCGGTACCACGACGACCAGCCGTCCTGCACGAAGAGGTAGACGAGGAGGACGCCGCCGGCGCTGACGAGCGTTCCGAGCGGGAGACCGAACAGGAAGCGCCGCCGGAGCGCCGCCGGGAACCGAGTCGGTCTGTCGACGACGGCGAGCGCGACGGCGGCCGCGAGGAGCGCGAGGAGCGCGGCCAACCGCTGGAACGGTATCCAGCCCGGTATCTCTAGCATTAGCTACCTGTGTCGTACGAATGGGTGATAAAGAAACCCGCGGAGAACTGCTTGAGAGGTGCTAGCGAGCGACACGAATCCGACGGCGAGTGACGGCTCAGCGCCGGGGGATCGGTCGCGGGGCGCGCTGCGGCGGACGGGCGCTCAGATTTTTCCTTCGGCGTCGTCGGCCAGTTCCTCCATGCGCTTGCCGACGCGGCCCGCGCTGGAGAACTCGTCGTCGCTCATCGCAGTCGCGAGGGCGTTTCCGAGCACGAACACGGCGTGTTTGTGCTCGCTTTTCGATTTGTGGACGTGGGAGGGCTCGACGGCAAGCTCGTCGTAGGGGTCGAACAAGCTCGAATCGACGTGCTCGCGGGCCGAGAAGTGGTCCTTGATGATAACCATCTGTTCGTGCAGCTCCAGCAGTTCGTCCTTGTGCATGAGCGTTGGTTAGGCGCGAGGGCGGTTTAAGCGTTATTGGGGGATACTGTCACTCGGCTCAGAAGACGTACTCGTCTTCGTGGCCCATCATTCCGTCGTCTTCGTACGCGCGGTCCTCGTCTGACATCGGACCGCTGGTCTTGTACGCGCGGATACCGGTCGACAGCAGGTCCTCGATAGCCTCGTCGCGGTTGACGAACTCGCCCTGTTCGACGAGTTGGACGATCTGCATCTCCAGGTGTTCCGGCACGGTAATCTCTACTTTGGGCATCTGAACGTCCGTCGCTTTGGAAGGGCCGTATATAACTCTACCGGGGGAATAATCGGGTTTTCCGAAGGTCGTTCCGGCGAACGCGAAGCTCCGCTTACCTTCGGTTAGTGTGGCCGTCCCCCCGGTCGTCGACGGGTGTCCGGAGTCGTTAGTGATAGGTGCGTCGGGCCGAAGATTCGACCATGGCCAACGACGTGACCCACCTCTACGAGGAGTTCGGCGACGACCGACTCCCGCCGGGCCAACGCGAGACCCAGCGGTTCCCCGTGCTCTCCAAGAGCGGCACGCCCTCGTGGGACCCCGAGACGTGGTCGTTCGAGGCGTGGGGCGCGGTCGAGACCGAACTCGACCTCTCGTTCGACGAGTTCCGCGACCTCCCCGCCGAGACGCAGGTACAGGACTTCCACTGCGTCACCGGCTGGAGCAAGTTCGACTGCGAGTTCGAGGGCGTCACGTTCCCGACGCTCGCAGACGCGGTCGGCGTCGACGACGACGCAGTCCACGTGATGTTCCACGCCATGGACGGCTACACGACGAACCTGCCTCTCGACCAGTGCATGCGCGACGAGGTCATGTTCGTCTGGGGCTACGACGGCGAGGACCTGCCCGCCGACCACGGCGGCCCCCTTCGGGTCGTCACCCCGCACAAGTACGCCTACAAGGGCGCGAAGTGGGTCTCGGGCGTCGAATTCCTCACCGAGCCCGAACGCGGCTACTGGGAGAAACGCGGGTACTCGAACACGGCGAACCCGTGGAACGAAGAGCGGTACAGCTAACCTAAGTTTTTGGTCCAGATTTTTGCGTGGTGAGCGTAGCGAACCACGGAAAAAGGTGGGCGAACCCGTGGAACGAAGAGCGGTACAGCTGAGCTGATTTTTCAGCGTTTTCGGCGGTCGCTTCGCGTCCGAGCCACCAGCGTTGTCGTTCGGTGGACAGATGTGCGCGTCTCACTGTCTCCCTCCGGGGCGACGGGCGGGACAGAAGGGAGAGTTTCAAGCGTCCCCGGTCCTGACCCACGGTCGATGGAACCGTTGCGGACAGACGAGATGGGGACCCATCTCGTCAGCAGGTCGGTTCGACTGTCTGCGCCGCCCGTCTCGGCGTCGCTCGCGACGATGCGCCGCCCGCGGGCGCTGTGGACCGCCCCCGACGAGCAGACAGTCGTCGGTGGCGGCGTCGGCCGTGGCCGTCGAGGCCCGACCGGCCCTGAGCGACCTCGCGCCGCATTCGAGAGTCGGCCATGGCGCTGTTCGACGGCGCTGACGTTGACGCCTCCGACGCCGCCCGCCGCGATTCTTCGGCGGCCTCGCCTTCCACGAGGAGGCGACCGGCCGCGACCCGTGGGCCGACTTCCCGGCCGCGCGCTTCGTCGTCCCCGAGGTGCAAGTCGCCTTCGACGGCGACGACGCGTGGCTCACGGTCACCGCCGTCGGCGCGGACGCCGACCCGGAGATCGTCGGCGACCGGCTCGACGAGGTCCGCGAGACGCTCGAATCGCTCGACGACGAACCCTCCGAGGGGCCGCCGGGCGTCTCGGACCGTCACCGAACGACCTCGGTGGAGTCGTGGCACGAGAGCGTCGATGCCGCGGTCTCTCGCATCCGCGCCGGCGACCTCCAGAAGGTCGTCCTCGCGCAGCGCGTCGAGTCGAACTCGACCGCCCCGCCGCCGCGCCCGACCTGCTCGCCCGCCTCGGCCGGACGTACCCCGACTGCCACCGCTTCCTTGTCGAGCCGAACGGCGGGGCGAGCTTCCTCGGCGCGACGCCCGAGCGACTCGTCTCGCTCCGCGGCCGCGAGGTGGAGACCGGCGCGCTCGCCGGGACGACCGGCCGCGGCGACACCGAAGACGAAGACGAGTGGCTGGCGAACGAACTGCTCGGAAGCGAGAAGGACAACCACGAACACGAACTCGTCGCGGAGACGATTCGGGAACAGCTCGCGCCCCTGTCGGCCGACATTCGCGTCGGCGACCGCGGGATTCGGAAGCTCGCGACCGTCCAGCACCTCTGGACGCCCATCGACGCGACGCTCGAACGCGACGAACACGTCCTCTCGCTCGTGGACGCGCTCCACCCGACGCCCGCGGTCGGCGGCCTCCCGCCGGAGGCCGCCCTCGACGTGATTCGCGACACCGAGCCGTTCGACCGCGGCTGGTACGCCGCACCGGTCGGCTGGTTCGACGCCGACGGCGACGGCAGTTTCGCGGTCGCTCTCCGCTCGGCAATCGTCGAGGAGACGCTGGCGACGCTCTTTGCGGGCGTCGGCCTCGTCGCCGACTCGGACCCCGACGCCGAGTGGGACGAGGTGCAACTGAAGTACCGCCCCATCCTCGACGAACTCGAACGCGACGGCTGAGTTCGGGACCGACGACCGGCGTCGGAGCCGATGACCGACGTTGATTCGATTCAATCCGATTTGACGACAGAGACGAGATGACAGCACCGAACCGAAACGCCCTCTGGGCACGGACCTTCGCCGACGAACTGGCACGCACCGGCATCGACGCGGTGTGCATCGCACCCGGCAGTCGCTCGACGCCCCTCACGGAGGCGTTCGACCGCCACGACGACATCGAGACGTTCTCGCACCTCGACGAGCGCTCGGCGGCCTACTTCGCGCTCGGTCGCGCCCGGCGCACGGGCGAGGTGACGCCCATCGTCTGCACCTCGGGCACCGCCGCGGCCAACTTCCACCCCGCGGTCATCGAGGCGTCGCAGGCCCGCGTGCCGATGCTCGTCCTCACGGCCGACCGACCGCCGGAACTCCGCGACAGCGGAGCCAACCAGACCGTCGACCAAGAGAAGCTCTACGGCGATGCTGTCCGCTGGTACAAGGACATGCCCGAACCGGAGGCCACAGACAGGAAGCTCCGGAGCCTCCGGACGACCGCCGCCCGCGCCGTCTCCGAGGCGACCGGCGTCGACGCCGGCCCCGTCCACCTCAACTTCCCCTTCAGAAAGCCGCTCGAACCGACCTACGTCGAGGGCGACGTGCCCGCCGACCTCGACCCCGAGGCGCTCGACGGCCGGAGCGGGAGCCGACCCTACGTCAAGACGACCGCGGGCGCGCCGGAACTCTCCGAGGACCACCTCCGAAAGCTGGCCGACGACCTCGCGGCCGACCGCGGACTCATCGTCGCCGGCCCTGCCGACCCGCCGGGATTCAACGCCGAGGCCGTCGCGGCGTTCGCCCACGCGACCGGCTTCCCGGTCGTCGCCGACCCGCTTTCGGGGCTCCGATTCGGCGGCCACACCCGGACGACGACCGTCCTCGGCGGCTACGACGCCTACCTCGACGAGCGCGTCACCGCCGACTGGCCCGACCCGGAGGTCGTCGTCCGCATCGGCGCGTCGCCGACCTCGAAGGCGCTCCGGAAGTACCTCGCGCGCACCGATGCCCGACAGTATCTCGTCGACCCGACGGGCCGCTGGCGTGAGGCCGAGTTCGGCGCGACCGACCTCGTGGAGGCGGAGCCCTCGGTGCTCGCGTGGCGGCTCTCGCAACTCATCCGCAACCGTCCCGACGAGTCGTGGAACGCGCTGTGGACCGATGCGGAGGACGCCTACTGGAGCCTTGTTGACGACGAGACCGACGCCTTCGAGGGGCGGCTCGCGGCCGACGTGGCCGACCTCGCGCCCGAGCCGTCGACGCTGTTCGTCTCGAACTCCATGCCCGTCCGCGACCTCGACCGCTTCGCGCGCCCCTCGACGAAGTCCCGGACGGTCCTCGGCAACCGCGGCGCGTCCGGCATCGACGGCGTCGTCTCCTCGGCGCTCGGAGCCGGCTCCGCGGCGACCGACCACCTGACGCTTCTGACCGGCGACCTCGCGTACTACCACGACATGAACGGCCTGCTCGCGCTCGGTCGCCTCGGCGTGGACGCGACTATCGTCCTCGTCAACAACGACGGCGGCGGCATCTTCCACATGCTCCCCATCGAGGAGTACGAGCCGCCCTTTACGGACCAGTTCAAGACGCCCCACGGCCTCGACTTCGCGGCTACTGAGGACCTCTACGACCTCTCGTTCGCGTCGGTCGACCCGGATGGCTTCCGCGACGCCTACGCCGAGTCGGTCGCCACCGACGGCACCGATGTCATCGAGGTCCGCACCGACGCCGAGTCCTCGCACCGCGTGCGCGAGCGCATCGCCGAGCGCGCCGTCGAGCAACTGACCGACTGACCGACTGACCGACTATACCAGTCGACCGACTGACTTTTCTCCCGCGCTCCGAATCGTGGCGATGTGCCCTCCGCTCTCTTTCGCCAGTACCGCGGCAGCGTCTACGCCGTGGCCGGGTTCCTCGGCGTCCTCGTGTTCGCCTACGCGGCCGTCGTCACGAACGAACCGCTCGCCGGGGTTCTCGCCGGTGCGACCGTCGTCTTCGGCGTGGTGCTTCTCTCGGATCTCGCCGAGCGCGGCTACCCCTCGGCGCTCGGCCGCCGCGGAACGCTCGCGCTCGTTGCAGTCGTGGTCGTCTTTCCCGTCTTCTGGTTCGTCGTCCAGCGCCCCCTGACCGGCGTCGGTCTCGCGCCGCTCGTCGCGGTGGCCGTGTGGGGACTCGCGCGGTTCAAGGCCGTCGGCTACCCCGAGTCGATGGGTCGCCGTCGGTCGCTCGCCACCGCCTTCGTTGGGACCGGACTCGTCGCGTACGGGTCGCTTGCCGGGGCGACCGCCTTTCTCGTCGGCATCGCGGGCGCGATACTCGTCGGGCTAGCGTCGTGGCTGACGAGTCCGCGCGGCCCGCTTCGGGGCAGACTGGCTGACTAACTGGCTGACTCACTTACTCACTCACTCCACGTCGGCGGCTCGCCCCGAGGTGTCCGACTCCGTCCACCGCCCGACGAGCCGACCGGCCGCCCAGTAACAGCCGGCGTCGAGGACGACCGACAGGCCACCGATGACGCCTCCGACGACGCTCGCGGCCGCGACGCCGATGAGCGCGATGAACGCCAGCGACACGAGTGTCGCGCCGTTCAGAACCGCGCCGACGAGGAGCAGTCCGAAGAGGAACGCGGCCCCGATGAGCGCGCCCGCCGCGAACCCGCGGAGGACGAGTCGCCACAGTCCACGGAGGCCGTTTCGTAGGTCTTCCAGCCCGCCGTCCGCCAGCGCCCACCGGGTCGCGGCCGCGGTGAGGAGCCACAGATAGGCGAAGACGGCGACGCCCTGAGCCGTCCCGAAGCCGGCGAGTTCGCCTTCGAGCGCGCCGCTCGCGTGCGCCGGGAGGAGCCCGACGAGACTCAGGGCGACGAGGTTGAACGACGAGACAACCCACGCCTCGAAGCGGCCGGCGGCGGCCTCAGCCATGCGCCAACACCTCCGCGAGCGCGACGAGGACGAGGAGCGCGGCGGCGGTCGCCCCGTAGCTCTTCGCGAGGAGTGAGCGCCCGGCACCCGCCGGGTGGTCTCGTCGGAGCCTGAACACGGCGAGCGTGCGGACGAACGACCCGAGGACGAACGCGGTCACCGCGAGGAGCTTCGCGGTCAGGAGCGTCCCCCAGCGCCCGGACGGTCCGGGCGGGCCGAGCGCGCCGAGGTTGCCGACGCCGGTGACGACCATCGCGCCCATCACCGCCCAGAAGACCCACTCATAGGTGGCCGCGAGCGGGGTCGGGTCGCCGACGACCGCAGCCGAGCCACCCGCGTCCTCGCTCCCAGAATCGGGTGCTCTGAGCGCGCCCCACGCGAACGCCGCGCCGCCGAAGACGAGGGACATCCCGACGACGTGGACGAATCTGACGAGCAGGGTAGTTGCGGCCGACATGCACGAGAGTCGTTCGCGCATTGACAAATAGTTCCGGGGCGAGCGGGGAACGCGGCGGGGTTCGACCCCGAACCGCGGCCGCAAGCGAATCTTTTTGCGCCGCCCGCGCCGCCTCTCGGTATGGTCTCGGAGATTTTCGACCCCGACCGCTGGGAGCCCGTCCCGGGGTCCGACGAGTTCGACGACATCACCTACCACCGCGCCGTCGACGTGCCGGCGGTCCGTATCGCGTTCGACCGCCCCGAGGTCCGAAACGCCTTCCGACCGGGTACCGTGGACGAACTCTACGCCGCGCTCGACGACGCCCGAAAGCGCGCGAACGTGGGTTGCGTCCTCCTGACTGGCAACGGCCCCTCCGAGAAGGACGGCGGCTGGGCGTTCTGCTCCGGCGGCGACCAGTCGGTCCGCGGCGGCTCCGGCTACGAGTACCGCGACGACGACGAGGCCGACGCCTCCGACGATCCGCTCGTCCGCGAGGCGAAGGCCGGTCGTCTGCACATCCTCGAAGTCCAGCGGCTCATCCGCTTCATGCCCAAACCCGTCGTCGCCGTCGTGCCGGGGTGGGCCGTCGGCGGCGGCCACTCCCTGCACGTCGTCTGCGACATGACGCTCGCGTCCGACGAGCACGCGAAGTTCCTCCAGACCGACCCCGACGTGGCCTCCTTCGACGGCGGCTTCGGCTCCGCGTACCTCGCCAAACAGGTCGGCCAGAAGAAGGCCCGCGAGGTGTTCTTCATGGGGAAGACCTACTCCGCCGAGGAGGCCGTGGACATGGGCATGGCGAACGAGGCGATTCCCCACGAGGACCTCGAAGACGTGGCGCTGGAGTGGGCCGACGAGATGACGAAGAAGTCGCCGACGGCCATGCGCATGCTCAAGTACGCCTTCAACATGACCGACGACGGCATGGTCGGCCAGCAGGTGTTCGCCGGCGAGGCGACCCGACTCGCCTACATGACCGAAGAGGCACAGGAGGGCCGCGACGCTTTCCTCGAAAAGCGCGAACCGCGCTTCCGCGACTACCCGTGGCACTACTGAGGGCCTGACGGAACCGACGCTATCGGGCCACAGCCGCGCCACCGGGCCGGAACTCGTTGGGGCGTCAAGGTTTAGGCACGCCGAAAAATAGGAACGCTCTTATACATTTAGGTTAGCCTAAACCCCATGGACGAGAAATCCACCGGGCAGGAGGGACTCACGCGACGCAACTACATTCGGTACGGCGGCACGGCTCTCGGGGCCGGGATGCTGGCCGGCTGTACGTCGGACTCGTCGGGGAGCGACGAGACGACCACCGCGGCCGAGACGACGACCGAGGTAGCCACCGAAACGAGCGCCGAGACGGAGACTCAGACCACCGAGGCGGCCTCCTCGTACTCGGTGACGATGGAGCCGATGGGCGAGGTCACGTTCGACTCGGTCCCCGAGTCGTGGGCCGCCTACGACGGCGGCTACGCCGACATGGCCGTCGCGCTCGGCGTCGGTGACGGGCTGACGGGGGTCGGCGGCGCGGGCCGGTACTACACCTACGTCTACGACGAACTCCCCGGCGTGAGCGTCGACCGCGAGCAGGTCGAGGCGTACCCCGAGGTCAGGACGAAAGAGGAGTTCTACGAACTCGACAACGACGTCCACCTCTACGACCCGAACATGCTCATCAACTGGTTCGACTGGGACCAGGCGGACGTGGACGAAATCGCGGAGAACGTCGCCCCGTTCGTCGGCAACCTCGTCTTCCGCCGCTCGGACGGCTGGCACGACTACCGCTACTACACGCTCTACGAGGCGTTCGAGAAGGTAGCGCAGGTGTTCCAGCGCGAGGATCGCTACGAGGCGTTCGAGGCGCTCCACGACGAGTTCATCGCGGATATACAGGCGGAACTGCCGCCGGCGGACGAGCGCCCGAACGTCTTTCTCACCTTCGAGGGGACGACCGAACCCGAGACGTTCTCGCCGTACCGCCTCAACGACAAGGGGACGAGCAAAAAGCAGTGGAACGACCTCGGCGTCACCGACGCGCTCTCGGGGACCGACATCGAGAACCTCAGCACGACCAACCGCGGCGAACTCGACTACGAGAACCTCCTCGAAATCGACCCCGACGTGATTCTCGTCCGCGGCCACGAGCGCAAGACGCCCGAGGAGTTCCGCGACACCGTCCTCGCGTACATGGAGGACCACCCCGTCGGCAGCGAACTGGCGGCCGTCCAGAACGGCCGGGTCTACCGCGGCGGCTACCTGTTCCAGGGACCGATTCACAACCTGTTCCTGACCGAGCGCGCCGCGAAGCAGCTGTACCCCGACGTGTTCGGCGACGTGACGAGCGACGCCGAGCTGTTCGACCGCCAGCGCGTCGCCGACATCGTCAACGGGGAGTTCTGAGATGACGGACGCCGAGCGCTCGGGAGAGACGGCGACGGAGACCGCGACAGGCCCCGATGCCGTGGCGTTCGACTACGACGTGGCCATCGTCGGCGGCGGGCCGACGGGCTGCTCGGCGGGCGTCTTCACCGGCCGGTACGGCCTCGACACCGTCGTCTTCGACCGCGGCCGGTCGTCGCTCCAGCGCTGTGCCTATCTGGAGAACTACCTCGGCTTCCCCGGCGGCATCGACATCGAGACGTTCTACGAACTCATCCACGACCACGTCGAGGAGGCCGGCTGCGACCTCGTTCCGGAACTCGTCGAGGCGGTCGAACCCGCCGGCGGCGACGAGACCGAGACTGCGGGCGACGCCGGGCCGGGCTTCGAGGTCACGACGCAGGACGGCGAGACCGTCTCGGCGAGGCGGGTCGTCGCGGCCGCCCGCTACGGCGGCGACTTCCTCGAACCGCTCGGCGACGACGAGATGTTCGTCACCTACGAGTACGACGGCGAGACGCGGACGAAGTTCGACCGCGACTACGCCGACGTCGAGGGACGAACACCAATCGACGGCTTGTACGTCGCCGCGCCGGTGAGCGAGGTCAACGTGCAGGCAATCATGTCGGCCGGGCAGGGCGCGCGAGTCGGGCGGTCGGTCATCACCGACCACCGTCTCGAACGGGGCTATCCCGAGGACCTCGCGCGCCACTGGGACTGGATACGCCCCGAAGCGGAACTCGCCGACGAGGAGACCGCCCGCGACGACTGGCGCGAGCGGTTCGATAGCCGCGTCCCCGACGACTGCGACCTCCCCGAGGAACGACTCCGCGAACTCCGCGAGGCCGACGTGGAGCGCCAACGCGGGATGTACGTCTCCGAGGAGACGGTCGAAACCCGGGCCGAGCGTGGTCACGAACGACTCGCCGACCATCTCGGTGTCGACGCCGATTCCGCCCCCGTCTCCGATTCGGATTCCGGCTCCGATTCCGAATAGCGAGGCACCGCCCCAGTCGGTCGGTGACGGCGATGACCACGTCGTCGCCGACGTCGGGCGCGACTGTCTCGTCAGGACCGACGCGCGCGCCGGGCCACCGTGTTCTCCCACCCACCGCCTCGGCGTCACGCGCTTTCGGATAGGAACTTACTCACTGCTTCGGCCCTCGTATGCAGACAATGAGCACGCAGGACATCTCTCGCAGGCGGGCGTGGGTGATGGCGTCGCGGCCGCAGACGCTCCCGGCGGCCGCCGCGCCGGTCGTCGTCGGCACCGCGGTC
>NZ_JAMYJY010000084.1:0-16719 GCF_024136985.1 Haloferax sp. AB510 | reverse complement strand
GCGCCGACCCCTACGGCGAGCAGTTCCGCGCGCTCGTCGAGGCGCGCAAGCCGAGCATCGTCCTCATCGGCGGGACCCACACCGGCCGCGACTTCGCGGGCCGGGTCGCGGTGCCCGCCCACGCCGGCCTCACGGCCGACTGCACCGAACTCGCCGTCGACGAGGCGGGCCTCCTCCTCGCGAGCAGACCGACGTTCGGTGGGAGTGCCATGGCGACCATCAAATGTCCCGCCCACCGCCCGCAGATGGCGACGGTCCGCGCCGGGGTGTTCGACGCCGGCGAACCCGCCGAAGCGGCCGAAAACGCGGCGGACGCCGTCGAATCGGTCGAAGTCGTCGTCGCCGAGGAGGACACGCTCTCGACCGTCCTCGAACGGGTCGTCGGCGGCGTCGTGGACATCACCGACGCGGACGTCATCGTCGCCGGCGGGGCCGGTTGCGAGGGCGACGTGACGCCGCTCGTCGAACTCGCGGAGGCGCTCGGCGGCGAAGTCGCCGCCACCCGCGCCGCCGTCGAGGAGGGCTGGGTCGAACCCGCGCGACAGGTCGGCCAGACGGGCAAGACCGTCCGGCCGCACCTCTACATCGCCGCGGGCATCTCGGGCGCCGTCCAGCACCTCGAAGGGATGAACGGAAGCGACATGGTCGTCGCCGTCAACACCGACCCCAACGCGCCCATCTTCGAGCACGCCGACTACGGCATCGTCGGCGACCTCCACGAGGTGCTTCCCGCGCTGACTGCGATGGTTCGCGAGAAACAGGAGGTGGCGGCATGAGTCACGAGGCGACCACGGCCGGTAGCCTGCAACGCCCGACTCTCCAGACCGAGACACCGAACTACGACGACGCGTTCGACGCCGTCGTCGTCGGTGCCGGTCTCGCTGGCACCGCCGCGGCGCTGACGATGGCCCGCGACGGCCTCGACGTGCTGATGCTCGAACGCGGCCCCGCACCGGGGACGAAGAACGTCTTCGGCGGGGTGCTCTACACGCCGACGATTCGGGAGTTAGTCGACATCGACGACGCGCCGCTCGAACGCTACATCGCCGAGAAGCGCTTCTCGATACTCTCGTCGGACGGCGACGAAACCGCGATTTCGATGCGGCCCGGCGCGTGGCGCGACGACCCCCACAACGACTCGTACACCGTCCTCAGGCGGCGGTTCGACGAGTGGTTCGCGAAGCAGGCGGTCGACGCCGGCGTGACGCTCGTCACCGAGACGACGGTCACGGGACTGCTCCGCGACGGCGGCGCTGTCGTCGGCGTGACGACGGACCGCCCGGACGGGGAGATTCACGCGCCGGTCGTCGTCCTCGCCGAGGGCGCGAACTCGCTCGTGAGCGAGGGCGCGGACCTCAAGGAACGCCCCGAGCGCGATGCGGTCGCGGTGTCGGTCAAAGAGGTGTTCAAACTCGACCGCGACACCATCGACGACCGCTTCCGTCTCGACGGCGACGCCGGCGCGGCCTACCAGTACTTCGGCGAGGGGGCCGTCGGCGAGGCCGTCGGCGGCGGCTTCGTCTACACGAACAAGCGCTCCGTGAGCGTTGGGGTCGTCTACCGCGTCGAAGACGCCGCGGCCGGCCAGACGCCCGAGGCGACGCTCGATGCCTTCGAGTCGCACCCGGCGGTCGCCCCGCTCATCCGCGGCGGCCGCCGCATCGAGTACAGCGCGCACGTCGTCCCCGAAGGCGGCGCTCGCGCGATGCCCGACCTCGTCCACGACGGAGCGGTCGTCGTCGGCGACGCCGCCGGCCTCGTGCTGAACAGCGGCGTCCACCTCGAAGGGACAAACATGGCCGTCGAGAGCGGCTACCACGCCGGCAAGGCCATCGCGGCCGCGCTGGCGGACGACCGAAGCGACGCCGAGGCGCTCGCCGCCTACACGCGCGACCTCGACCAGTCGTTCGTGGTCGAGAACCTCCGCCACTACGACTGGTTCCAGCGGACTATCGCGGCGGACCGACAGTTCCTCTTCGAGGACCTGCCGCGCGCGCTGGCCAGCGCCGAGACGGAGTACTTCAAGATGGACCGCACGTCGAAAGACGAACACACGGGCGCGGCCCGCGACCACCTCGTCGCCGCCGCCGGCGGGTGGTTCGGCGCGGCGAAACGCGCCTGGCGCTTCCGGAGGATGTTATCATGAGCACCGCACAACCCCACGTCCCCGACGTGAGCATCGAAGACCGTCTGTACACGGTCAAGTACCGCGACGCCGGCGAGTCACACCTCGGCGTCGAGAACCCGGACGTCTGCGCCGACTGCACCACGAACGAGTGCACGTCGGTCTGTCCGGCTGCGGTCTGGACAGTCGACCCGGACGGCGACGGCGTGCCGTCCATCGCCTACGAGAACTGTCTGGAGTGCGGGACCTGCCGCTACGGCTGTCCGTACGACAACGTCGAGTGGACCTATCCGAAGACCGGCGGCGGCGTCGTGTTCAAACAGGGCTGAAACGCCGCACCCCCCAATTTCGAGGGGTCGCCGTTAGTGCCTGCCCAAACCAAGATATAGTTGGGTTCGTAACATCTTCGCGGAGACTGATCGATGTCAGATGAGTGTTTTCGATTGAATCTGGGGGAACAGACAGCTGTCGACGAGGTGGTGCTCGGGTTTCGCAAGAACGGAACGTTCTACGAGTTGCTGACCGTCTCGCCGCCCATCGAAGCGGAACTTCGGTGGCCGTCGAACGATACGGCTCAGAGCGACGAGTAAGCGAGCAGGTTTTGAACGTTCGACGGGGTCACCGTCGCTCGCGGATGTGAAACGAGAGAGCCGTGCTACTCGGTGTGAAATCCGTCGCAGAAACGGGCTGGGAGGGACTTGAACCCCCGACCGTCTGGTGTCTTCCGAAACCACGCGACTCGCGTAGTCCCGCTAAAAGCCAGACGCTCTGCCTAACTGAGCTACCAGCCCTCATCGATTTCTTAAGTGGGGATACTGATAAGCGTTTATTTTCGCCGCCCCCTCCTGCTTTGTACCCCGTTCCCGTCCCCCACAATATGGACCTTCGCGACTTCGTGGACACGCTCCTCCGGTTCGAGAGCGTCGCCCGCGCCGAGGCCCCGGCCCAACAGTGGGTCAAAAACCGACTGCACGACTTCGGCTTCGACACCTACGAGTGGACCGCCGACCCGGTGCGTCTGGCCGAACACCCGTCGTTCCCCGACGACCCCGGCGACATCGACGCGGCGAACCGCCCGAGCGTCGCCGGCGCGTTCGAGTTCGGCGACCCCGACGCGGGCCGGACGCTCGTCCTCGACGGCCACGTGGACGTGGTGCCCGCCGACAGAGAGCTGTGGTCCCACGGCCCGTTTTTACCTGACTGGGACGACGAGGCCGGCACCGTCAGCGCCCGCGGCGCGGCCGACATGAAAGCGGGGCTCGCGGCGTGCGTGTTCGCCGCGCTCGACCTCCGGGATGCCGTCGAAGCGAGTGGCCTCGACCTCGACGGGCGGGTCGTCGTGGAGAGCGTCGTCGGCGAGGAGGAAGGCGGCATCGGGGCCGCGGCGGCCGCGCTCGACAACCCCTACCCGTTCGAGCGAGACGCCGCGCTCGTCGCCGAACCGACGCGGCTCAAGCCGGTCGTCGCCACCGAGGGGTCGGTCATGAAGCGTCTCCGACTGACCGGGCGCACGGCGCACGCGGCCTCGCGGTGGCGCGGCGTGGACGTCATCGAGAAGTTCGAGGCGATTCGGGCGGCGTTCTTCGACCTCGAAGCGGAGCGGACCGACGCGGTCGCCCATCCGCTTTTCGACTACCCGATACCGTGGCCCGTCTGCGTCGGCCGCGTCGAGGCGGGGACGTGGGCGTCGAGCGTCGCGGGGACGCTCACCGCGGAGTGGAGACTCGGCGTCGCGCCGGGCGAGACCGTCGCCAAGGTCGAAGCCGCGTTCGAGGAACGGCTGGCGCGCGTCGTCGCCGACGACGAGTGGCTCTCGGCGCACCCGCCGACGTTCGAGCGCTTTTCGGTGCAGTTCGAGCCGGCCGAAATCGACGCCGACGAACCGGTCGTGGAGTCGCTGCGCGCGGCGCTCCGAGCCGACGGCCGCGACGAGGACCCCGTCGGTGCGACCTACGGAGCGGACTCGCGGCACTACGTCGAGGCAGGTATCCCGACGGTGCTGTTCGGGCCGGGCGACATCGACCAAGCGCACTTTCCGGACGAGACAGTCGAGTGGGGAGAAGTCGAGGTGGCGCGCGATGTGATTCGGGAGACGGCGACGCGCTTTCTTCAGTCGAGGTAGTCGTCGAGGGCGTCCGCGACCACGTCGCCGGGGGCGGCGTCTTCGAGCGAGGCGCGGCGGCGGAGTTCGAGATAGACGTCGGCCGGGAGCGTCACGTCGAGCGTGCCAATATCGACGCCGTGGGCCGACAGCGCGTCTACGACGGGGGTTCCGTCGTTGACCTCGCTGGCGAGGCGGCGGACCTCGCGGACGGTCAGCCCGGCGTCGAGCGTCGCCCACGCGAGGTGAAGCCTGGCGTCGCCGGAGACGCGGGCGATGTGCTTGGCGGCCGTGGGGGCGATGCGTCCGCGGGCGACGTGTCGGCGGACCGACTGCGGGAGGTCGTGCACGCGGGCCCACTTGCGGATGAAAGAGACGGACACGTCGCCGCCAGCGCGTTCGGCGGCGCGCTTGTAGGAGCCGACGCCCCGGACGAGGGCGGCGCAGGCGGCCGCGCCGCGAAGCATGAACACGTGGTCGTCGTCGCCGGCGGTGGACTCGGAGAACGAGCGGACCGTTCTGGCGGCCTCGGCAAGGCTGTCGGGGTCGGTGGGGTCGAACCCGACGGCCTCGCGGGCGCGATCGCCCGTGACGGCGGGGTCGCCGCGGACGACCGGTTCACCGACCGGTTCTCGTCGGTCGGCCGGAACCTCGGTCGTTCGGCGTTCGTCGTTCGTCATCTACGAGACGGTAACGCGTTCGGACTTAAAAACGTCCCCCCGAGAGGCGAGATTCGCGCGCGAGCGGTCGGCGGGCGGAATACGAGCAAGTAGCTAGAGGCCCGCAAACGAGGGACGGCAGAGGGCGGGGATTCGCTGACGGCGACCGATTCCGGGCGGGCGGCGGGCGGTTACTCCTCGCGAGACTCCGAGAGGTGCGACCAGATTTCGGTACAGCCCGCACCGTCTTCGAGGTCTTTGAGGTGAGCCGTGGGGTCTTCTTCCTCCGCCTCAGTCGACGACTCGACCTCGGCGTCAGCCTCGCGGTCGCGTTCGGGTTCGAGTTCTGCCTCGCCGGTCATGCGTCACCCTCCTGCGACTGTTCGAACAGCTCTGGGGCGACGTCGGCGGAGGCGTGTTGTCGGACGGCGGTGCGGTGGTCACTCATCACCACCACGTACCGGCCGGACCCGCATAAGGGAATCCGCACCTGTAATGTGTACCCCCACTCCCGGCTACCGGAACGGGTTGCCCCTACCTCTGACGGCCGGTTTCGGGCACAATCGCACGACTACGCCGGAACGACCGCCAAAACGCGCGTCGCGCTCCCCCGCGGGGATTGCGGGCGCCGCCCCGCATAGGTAGCCGGAGCGCGGAAGGTGAGGTATGAGCGTCTCCCTGCGCGTCCTCGACGACGGGGCGTGGGTCTCCGTGAACGACGCCAGAGAAGTGAGCGTGAGCGAACTCTGGCGGCTCGACGACCCGTCATTCTGTGGGTGCGAGCTTCCCGACTTCGTCGTCGAGAACGTCCTCGACGTCGGCGCGGACGGTAGAACCATCTCCGCGAGGGTGTACGGCCAGTGCATCGCCTGCGGCCAGACGGGCGTGCCCGGCTGGGTTCCGGTCGGCAGGCTCCGCGAGGGCGAATTCGTCGATATCGACCGCGAGCGGGTCGTCCTCCCGGTTCGACGCGGCGACGACGACGAATAGGCAACATTCTCCGCTTTTGGGCAGCACCGGGAAGGGTTGACGGTACGCTCGGGGCCTTACGTGGGCACGTATATGGACATTCATACGAATGCCCACGGACGTCGAACGCTGGAAGTCGGAGGTCTACGGTAACGAGATACGAGAGCACCTGCTCGAATTCGCCGAGCAGGGCTGGGACACCATCCCGGAAGACGAGCGAGACGCCTGGTTCGAGCGCTTCAAATGGTGGGGGCTGTACCACCAGCGCAACGGCCAAGAGAGCTACTTCATGATGCGCATCGGGACGCCGAACGGCGTGCTGACGCCCGGCCAGACCGAAGTCGTCGCGGAGGTCGCCGACGAGTACGCCCGCGGCCCCGCTGAGAACCCCATCTTCGGCAACGGCTACGTCGACTGGACGACCCGCCAGTCGATTCAGCTCCACTGGATCAAACTGGAGGACATCCCGGAAATCTTCGAGAAGCTCGAATCGGTCGGTCTCTCGACGCAACAGGCCTGCGGTGACTCGTGGCGCAACATCGTCGGCTGTCCCGTCGCCGGCAAGGACAAACACGAGCACGTCGACGCGCTCCCCGTCGCGATGGAGCTCAACGAGACGTTCAAGGGCAACGACGACCACTCGAACCTCCCGCGGAAGTGGAAGGTCTCTGTCACCGGCTGCCGCGAGGGCTGCGGACAGGGCGACATCAACGACCTCGCGCTCGAGCCCGCGACCAAGGAGATAGACGGCGAGGAGACGAAGGGGTTCAACATCCGCATCGGCGGCGGCCTCTCGCGTAACGAGCCGCGACTCGCCCGCGACATCGACGTGTTCGTGACGCCCGAGCAGGCGGCCGAGGTCTCGGGAGCCATCTCCGCGCTGTTCCGCGAGAACGGCGACCGCGACAACCGCTACAACGCCCGCATCAAGTTCCTGATGGACGAGTGGGGCGCGGAGAAGTTCCGCAACGTCCTCCAGGAGGAGTTCGTCGACTTCGAACTGGAGACCGCCGGCGACGACCTGCGCTCGGAGTACTCCTACAACTCCGGCTACGCCGACGGCGGCCATTCCGACCACGTCGGCATCCACGAGCAGGCTGACGGCAACTACTACGTCGGACTCGACGTCCTCGTCGGTCGCATGGGCGTCGACGACACGAAGGAGCTCGCCCGCGTCGCCGACGAGTACGGCTCCGGTGAGATTCGCATCACCCAGCGCCAGAACGTCATCATCACCGACGTGCCCGAGGAGAAGCTCGACGCGCTGCAGGACGAGGACCTCCTCGACCACTACTCGCCCGACCCGCACCCGTTCATGCGCGGCTCTATCGCCTGTACGGGCACCGAGTTCTGTTCGCTCTCCATCGTGGAGACGAAGAACCGGCAGGTCCGCTACGCCCGCTGGCTCAAGGAGAACGTCGAACTCCCCGCGGGCGTCGAGGACTTCCACATCCACCTCTCGGGCTGTACGGCCTCCTGCGCCCAGCCGCAGATTGCAGACATCAGCCTCCGCGGCATGAAGACCCGCAAGGACGGCGAGCCGGTCGAGGCGCTCGACATCGGCCTCGGTGGCGGTCTCGGCGAGAACCCGAACTTCGCCGAGTGGGTCACCCAGCGCGTCCCCGTCGACGAGGTGCCGGGCGCAATCAAGAACCTGCTTGCGAACTTCGAGGAGCGCCGCGAGGGCGACGAGACGTTCCGCGAGTTCGTCGCCCGGACGGACGAAGAGGACCTCGCCGAACTGGTCGAACCCGAAGAGACCAGCTACGAGGACCCGATGATGCACAACACGAAGCGCACGTGGTACCCCTACGCGGAAGACGACTCGATGGACGCGAGTCCCGCGCCGACCCACGGCGACGGCACGCCCATCACGAGCGACGACTGAGCGCGCAGACTGCGCTCGTCGCCGGTTCCCGGCACCGGCTCGCGTCGGTGACGACTCCGCCGCGCTACCTATTTACGACGACACCATACACTACTCACAGATGCCAGACCGAATCCTGAAGGTCAACGCCTACACGACGCTGGACCTCGTCGACGCGTCGGCGACGGGTCATGACTTCGAGGAGTCGGCGTTCGCGGTGTGCAACGTCACCTCGCCGCGGAAGCACCCCGACGAGATTACCCTCGAACTCGAACTCGACTGGACGCAACTCGACGCGCTCGCGCCGCACGCGGACAAGCTGACGCTGTCGCCCGACGAGGCCCGGAAGCTCGCGGCCGACCTCGAAAAACACGCAGATCGGGTCGAAGCCGAACAGCGCGACTGACCGCAGTCCCCCGATTTTCGACGACCTTCGATGACCTCGAGCGGCGCGGCTGTCCGCACGAAACCCGACGGTTCGTGACAACACAACCCATGAGAAGTTCTATCCCTGTTTAGTCAACGAATCGTGTGAAACCGTGTCTCGAATGTTCGATTCATACTGCAACGAGACCAATCGTTAGACATATGCCTTCGGAAGCCGCAGGATGTGTTGTGATACAGACGACGCCCTTACGCCGTCCACGCACCGAGCGTCGACCGCACTCCACCTCCCGCGCTCACCCGGCGAATCGAACGCCGGCCACAGCGCGGGGGGTGGTGGCGTGAGCCGTCACCGGACCCTCGTCCTCTTCGTCGCGGCCGCGGTGCTGTTCGGCACCTCCTTCGTCGGCATCAAGGCCGCCATCGGTTCGGTCCCGCCGGTACTCTTTGCAGCCTTCCGCGTCGACGTCGCCGCCGTCGTCCTCCTGACGCTCGTCGCCGTCCGCGGCGGCTACTGGCTCCCGCGGACCCGCGCCGACGCGCTCGGCATCCTCGCCAGCGCCGCGTTCGTCCTCGGGGCGAACAACGTGTTCCTCTTCCTCGGCCAGCAGCACGCGACGACCGGCGCGGCGGCCGTCATGTACAGCATCATGCCCGTGGCCTCCCCGGTGTTCGCCGTCTTGCTCCTCGATGACGCGCGCATCTCCGCGGTCGACGCTGCCGGCATCCTGCTCGGACTCGTCGGCGTCGTCGTCATCGTCGGCCCCGAGAGCGTCCTCGGCGGCGGGAGCGTCGGACAGGCGCTCATCGTCTGTTCGGCGCTGTCGGTCGCCTTCGGGACCGTCCTGCTCAAGCGCGTCGGCCCCTCTATCGGGACGCTCCCGCAGACCGCGTGGGCGATGGCGGCCGCCGCCGTCGGCATCCACGCCGCCAGCCTCGGTCTCGGCGAGTCGGTCGCGCAGGTCGCGTGGTCGCCGGAGCTCGTCGCCGCGATTCTCTACGTCGGCATGCCCGCGACCGCCGCGGCCTACCCGGTCTACTTCGCGCTCCTCGCCGAGGCCGGCCCCGTCCGCGGCAACCTCGTCGCCTACGCGATGCCGGTCGTCGCCACCGTCACCGGCTGGGCGTTCCTCGGCGAGTCCGTCTCGCCGGCGACCGTCCTCGGCTTCGGGGTCATCCTCTCCGGATTCCTCCTCGTGCAGCGCGAAAGCGTGGCTCGGGTGGTCGGTCTCCGGGGAAGCGTCCCCGCGGAAGCGGAGTGAAAGTGAGAACACGGGCTTTTTGAGACGCGTACTCGCTGCCAGTTCGTTGAGAGCGTGCTGAATACGGCGCACGCCGAGTACGCAGGTATCCCGGGAATTATGTCGAACACCGACGACGTTCGCCCATGCAACGCGCCGCGTCTTCGCACCTAACCACACTCGAACGGTGGAGTCCGGCACTCTTTCTCGTCGGCGGGGTAGTGTTGGTCGCTCATGCTGCGAGCCTCGCTGTTACGTGGCTCGTAGACCTACCCGCTCCGCGGAACGTTTTTGCTGGCGTCGGTCACGCGGTGGCGTTCTTGGGATTAGGAGGGCTGTGCTATGGACTCACGGACCGGGGTCCCCAGTTGGCGCGCGCCGGCGGCATCCTTGCAGTACTCGGCGTGGTCGGATTCACGCTGACGTTCCTCGTGGGGAGCGCCGAGTTCGTGGCGATGACTCCGCCAACCTGGGTTGAAGCCGCTCAGCTATCGAATATCGTCCCAATGGTTCTCGGATTCCTTCTCGTCGGCATCGCGAGTCTGCGGACTGACTCACACCCACAGTTCCTCGGTGTTCTCTTGTTCGTGCCGGCTGTCGCCTTCGCTGTGAACGTCGCCCGCGTCGCGGTCCTGGGTCCGTGGACTCCCCCGTGGGCACCGTTCCTCTTCGGGAGTTTGCAGGCTCTCGCCATGCTAGCCATCGGTTACTCCCTCCGTGACGAGTCCATACGAACAACGCGTGCGAATCGACCGGCTGACGCCGTCTGAAAGCGCATCGCACTCACCGAGAAGGCAAACACAGAGACAGAGAACGAAACCGAACCTACGCGGCAACCCGTCGCCGGACCGCGACGGCGACCGACACCAGCATTTCCTTTTTCATCGCCGCGAAGCCGAAGAAGATGGCTCCGAAGCCGACGAGCGCCGTCGTGTCGATGACGTGACCGAGGAGCGCCCAGCTCATGAGCGCCGCGACCACGGGTTCGACGTAGCCGATGAGGTTGAGTTCGGTCGGTCCGAGGCGGTCCAGAAGCTCGAAGTAGAGGAGGAATGCCACCGCGCCGGAGACGAGCGTCAGGTAGAGGAACGACGCGATACCGGCGGGGGCGAACTCGATAGTGGAAAGCGACTCGCCGCGGACGAGTGCCCAGCCGTGAAGCAGGACACCGCCACCGAGCATCGACCACGCCTGCATCGACTGGACCGGGAGGTCACTCCGGAGCGGGCGGGTGAGGACCGCACCGAGGGCGAACGACACCGCCGCGAGGAAGATGAGGACGATGCCGAGTCCTTGCGCCGACCCGGACGACCCCGAGAACGCCGAGACTGGGTCGGCGACGAGCACGGCACCGGCGAAACCGGCGAGCAGCCCGAGCGTCCCGGTCTTCCCCAGCGACCCCTCGGTGAGGATGACCGAGGCGAAGACCGCAGTCAGGATGGGCGAGAGGCTGATGATGATAGAGGCCACCGCGCCGGGGACGTGTTCCTGTCCGAGGTAGAGCAGGCCGTGGTAGGCGGCGATGATGAACACCGCGCCGATGGTCGTCGCGAGCAGTTCGTCTCTGGTCTCGGGTCGCCAGCGGTCGGTGGAGTAGCAGGCGTACGCCAGCATCACGAGCCCCGCGAGTTCGTAGCGGAGCGCCGCGAAAGAGAGCGTCGGGAAGAACTCCAAGCCGACCTCGATGGCGACGAACGAAGTGCCCCACATCGCCGCGAGCGCGACGAAAAGCAGGGGCGTGGTCGGAATGTTTCTCCAAGTGGTTCGCGTCATGGTCGAATCTGTTTCAGTTCTCAGAGACGCATGTTGTTAAAGCCTTCTACAAGTGATTCGATTTGAGTTGGATTTTAAACTGAATATAGTCGTATTTGCTGTAGTAAATTCTCTATAATTCGTGATAGTCCGAGAGCGTGAGAGAGGTGGCGAAAACGGCGGACAGAACAAGGACTTACGTCACCGACCGCAACGAGAAGGTATGGACGAACGCGACGTGCGCCTGTTGAAGGCCATCGCGGACCTCGGGACGGGCAGTCCCGAGAAGCTACACGAAGAGACAGACATCCCGGTCTCGACCATCCACTACCGCCTGAACAACCTGAAGGACGACGGCGTCATCGAGAACGACCTCTACGACATCGACTTAGAGGCGTTCGGACTCGGCGTCACCGTGGTCGTGGAGGTGCTGGCGGACTACAGCGGGTCGTACGAGGAAGTCGGGAACAAACTGCTGGAGATAGAGGGCGTCACCCAACTCTACTTCACGATGGGCGAGACGGACTTCATCGTCGTCGCCCATCTCGCGGACTCCGACCGCGTGGAGCGCCTCATCAGCGACTTCGAGGCGACCCCGGAGGTCGAGCGGACCAACTCGACGTTCGTCATCTCCGCGATGCGCGACAGCCACCGGGCGCTCCAGAGCTACACGCTGGAGACGCTCCTCGACGAGTTGGGTATCGAGGACTGAGAATCGACCGGGGACGTATCACGGTTCCGCTCGTACGCTCGACCATGGCGAACGAGGTGCGGACGTGGTTGGTCGAACGGACCTACTCGGACGACGAACAGAACATCATCATCCTCGTGTACGCGACCACCGACGGGAGGCGCTACCACCGCAAAGAGCGCTCGCTGACGAGTTTCGAGTCCGACGTACGCGACACCTACGCCGCCATCGACGTACCCGAGGACGAACTGGGCCGCGTCTCCGACGAGGAGACAAAGGCGGCGTACGCGGCCGCCGCGACCGAGATGGCCGAGTCGCACGAGCCGACCGACACGGTCTGAGCGCGTTGCGCTCGGATCAGTCCGCCGACGCGAGCGGGAGCGAGACGACGACGACCGTGCCCGTGGGTTCGTTGTCCTCGAAGTGGACCTCGCCGCCGAACGAGTCGACCAGCTGGTGGACGAGGTAGAGCCCGAGGCCGGTGCCGGTGCTTTCGAGCCCCTTTTCGCCCTTCCCGAAGACGACCGGCTTCCGCGCGTCGGGGATGCCCGAACCGTCGTCGGCGATACGGATGACCGCCATGTCGGCATCGTCGTCCACGGTCGCCGAGACGGTGACGACGGTGCTGCCGTCGTTGTGCTGGACGGCGTTGTTGAAGAGGTTGCCGAGCACTGACGCGATGAGCGGGTTCGCGCGCACCGCCACGTCGGGTATCTCGCCGTCGACCTCGAACGTCGCGTGCGGGAACGCCTCGCGGCGGACCGCGAGTTCGCGCTCGACGGAGTTCACGAGCGACATCGGGCGCGTCTCGACGCCACCGCCGCTCATCGTCTCCATCAGGTCGCGGGCGACCTCGGTTATCTCGATGGTGTGGCGACCCGTCGAGAGGATGCGCGAGAGGATGTCCGCGCCCTCCCCGTCGACGTGTTCTCGGAGTAGCTCCGCCCAGCCGACGATGACAGCCATGTCGTTGCGGATGTCGTGGCGGACGATTCGGTTGAGTGCCTCCAGTTCGGCGTTCGTCCGTTCGAGTTCGCGCTCGCGGGTGCGGCGGGCGGTCACGTCCTGAATCGTCCCTCTGAGCGCCGCCACGCGCCCGTCGCGGATGACGGGCTCGCCGCGGGCGCGGACCCACAGCTCCGATCCCTCTGCGGTCACCAGTCGGAACTCGTCTTCCCACGGGATGCCCTCGGACCGACAGCGGTTCAACAGCTTGCGGACCCGGTCTCGCTCCTCGGCGGCGTAGAACTCGATGGCGTCGTCGACGTTCGGCTCGTAGTCGAGCGGCACCTCGTGGATGCGCTTCGTCTGGTCGGTCCACGCCAGTGTGTCGGTCACGAGGTCGAGTTCCCAGCCGCCGACCTTCGAGATGCGCTGGGTGCGTTCCAAAAAGTCGCGGCTCCGTTCGAGTTCGTCCTCGCGCGCCTTCTGCTCGGAGAGGTTCTGGAAGACGATGACGTTGCGGTCGCCGTCGAGGGACGTGATGGAGAACCGAACCGGGACGAGCTCGTCGTCGGGCCGGCGAATCGCCACCTCACCTTGCCACTTGCCGTCGGCTTCGAGCGCGGGCGGAATGGTCTCTCTGAGCCGTTCGAGCTCCGACTCGTCGTGGAGGTGGCCCCAACCCGTCCCGAGCATCGACTCGGGGTCCGAGTAGCCGCAGATGTCGGCCGCGGCCTCGTTGACGTACACGTGTCGGTCGTTCTCGGTGATGGTGACGCCGGCGTCGACGGAGTCGACCGCGCCCTTGAACGCCTCGAGGTCGCGTTCGCGCCGGCGCTCTTCGGTCACGTCCTCGACCGTCGAGATGAGTCGGTCCCGTCCCGATATCTCGGCGACCGTGAGGCTGACGCGAATCCAAACGGTGTCGCCCGACGCGTTCTCGATGGGCCACGTGAAGACGTGCTCGCCCTCCTCGCGAGCGGTCTCGACCGCGTCGAGGGCGCGTTCGGCGTCGTAGCCGTCGAGGGCTGCGGTGACGTGAGCGGGGGTCGTGTCGATGACCGACGCGCGGTCGATGCCGAGGATGTCCAGATAGTGTTGGTTGATGTCGACGAGTTCGAGCGTTTCGAGGTTGCGAACCGCGAGCCCGACGTTGACGGCCTCGAAGAGCGCGCGGTGGTCGAGCGACCCGACGGTGTTGCGGGCGGCGTCGTAGACGACGTGCCCGAGGTTGTCGAGATCGTGTTCGTCGGGGGGCGACCGCTCGAACGAGACGAGCGGCACGCCGTCGTCGCGGAGCTTCGAGACGAGCGGTCGGCCCTCCGAGTCGGTGACCTCGGTCGAGACGACGAGACAGTCGATGCGACTTCGTTCGAGCACCGCGTGAACCGCATCGAGGCTGTCAGCAGTCGAGACGCGGACGTCGGTCGTGGCGTCGCCGACCGAATCGGGAAGTTCGGTCGCGAGACGCTCGCGAACGGCGGCGTCCCCGCTGACGACGAGGACGTTCAGCCGACCAAGCATACCGGCGAGAGGACAGCGAGGTTCAAGTATGAACCGACAGTTGTCGACGAAAAACCACGACTGACGGAGGAGTGAACGGATTCCAAAGTCAGGGCGACGCAAAGCGGCGGAATGGAAGCTTTGCCGACGGCGGAGCCGAAGGCTCGAAGCAACAATCGACGTAAACGTGGGGCGCGTACTGTCACCTGTGGAGCGGACACCACCGCTCCGGTGAACACCATGACGACGACAAACGACTCGACGCGACTCGCGGGCATCGTCCTGCTCGCGCTGGCCGCGCTGTTCGCGCTTCCCGTCCTCTTCGGGATGGCCGGCTTCGGCGGCGGCATGCCGATGGGGTGGGGCGGCGGCTGGATGCACGATACGTGGATGCACGGCGGGACCGGCGGGACCGTCCCGTGGTGGATGTGGGGGATGGGACTGCTCGGTCAACTGCTCGTCCTCGCGGTCGTCGTCGGCGGCGGCGTCCTCCTGTTCCGTGCCCTGCGCGACGGGGGCGACGGAGGCGACGACGCGTTCGACGAACTCCGCCGGGCCTACGCCCGCGGCGACATCGACGACGAGGAGTTCGACCGTCGCCGCGAGCGACTCGACCGCGACTGACGCGTCGGAACTCGAGACAGTCGCCTCGTTGCAGGCGAAATGAAGGGGTTTCAGTCGAATGAAGGAGTTACGGTCGGGTAGCGGTCGCGGGGAGTCGGCCGCTCGCCGACCCCGTCGGAGAGAGTGCGCGCGCTGACCGCAACGACTATGATTGTTTAGGCCAACCTAAAACCATGAGTTCGGATTCATCCGATGGGGCGCTCGGCTCGTTCCTCGGTCGCTTTCGGTCGCGGCGAACGCGACTTCGCGTGTCCGCGTGCGTCGCCGCGAGCCGATCGATAGAAGTCCCGGAGACGGACGACGAACGCCCCTGAGTTCGGTGACTCGTGGGCCGACGTCGGCCGCCGCGCGCCTCAGACCTCAACCGTCGTTCCGATTTCTGGAGCCGCGGCCTCGTAGCCGTCGGCGCGGAGTTCCTCGGCGAACGCCGCACAGCGGTCGCCGTGGTTGACGAACACCGGGGCGTCGCGGTAGTCGTCGAGGAACGAGAGGAGCCCGTGTCGGTCGGCGTGGGCGGAGAAGTCGTACATCTCGGCGCGGGCGGCCACGGGGACGACCCCGCCGTTGAGTTCACACCGGCCGCGTTCGACCAGTTCCCTTCCCGGCGTTCCCTCGACCTGATAGCCGGTGAGACAGATTTTGTTCGTCGGGTCTCCCCGAATCTCGGGGATGTACGTCATCGCCGGCCCGCCCGAGAGCATCCCGCTCGTCGTCACAATGACCGAGTTCTGCCGGGCGATGCGCTTTCGCTGGCCGTCCCGGCCCGAGACGATGCGCGCGTTCGATTTCGCCCGCTTGAGCGCCGCCGCGTCGCGGACGTAGTTGGGGTGGTTCCGGAGCATCCGCAGCACACGCGTCCCCATGCCGTCGACGTAGCAGTCGATGTCGTGGGCGTCGAGCACCATGAGAAGCTCCTGCGTCCGGCCGATGGCGAACGCGGGGACGACGACGGTGCCACCCTCCCAGACGGTCGTCCGCACCGACTCCACGAAGCGCTCTTCGACGGTCGCGCGGTCGTCGTGTTCCACGTCGGAGTAGGTGGATTCGCAGATGACCACGTCGGCGTCCGGACGGTCGGTCGTGCCCGGGACCAACCGCTGGTCGTCGGTGTGGAAGTCGGCGGTGTAGAGCAGGCGGGTCTCCCCGTCGTCGACGAGGACGTGGGCGCTCCCGGGGATGTGGCCCGCGTTGTAGAACGTGACCTCGTGGCCGGCGGCCTCGAACGCCTCCCCGTAGTCGTGGTGTTCCGACTGCTGGGTCATCCGCCGGACGTGCGTCTCGGTGAACGGGCAGTTGTAGCTCCCGCCGTGGAGTTTGAGCGTGTCGCGCGCGAGCGTCCGAGCGAGTTTGTCGGTCGGCGGCGTCCAATGCACCGCCGGCCAGTCGTCGCCCGAGAGGAGCAAGGGGACCGTCCCGACGTGGTCGAGGTGGCCGTGCGAGACGACGACGGCGTCGGGGTCTACGGAGCCGACGGGGAACTGCGGGGGGTTCCCGGTCAACATCCCGTAATCGAGCAGCAGCGAGTCGTTGACGAGAATCGCGCTGCGCCCGACCTCCTCGGCCCCGCCGAGGAACTGGAGTTTCATTGCCGGCAGTACCGACCGGAGGGGCTTTTGCTCGTCGGTCCCGCCGGAGTCCGCACTCGACGCTTTTCACGCCGGCCGCCGTCTCCCGAGGTGTGACCGGCTCCGAACCCGAATCCGACGCCGAGGGCGACACGGAACCCGAGGCCGAAACCGACCGCGACTCCCTCGAACGGCTGGTGACGGCGCTCCACGACCGACTCGCCGCGACGGCGACCCGGCCCGTCCGCGAGGACGCGAGCCGGTGGCTCGGCGAGGCGGAGGCCGTCGCGGGCGAC
>NZ_JAMYJY010000083.1:0-16773 GCF_024136985.1 Haloferax sp. AB510 | reverse complement strand
CGCGCGGGGAGGGGGGCCGTCGCCCACTGCCCGCGACGAGCAAACGTGGCGGCGGTCCCGTTCGTCCCGCGCGCCGCGCCGTCGGCATCGCAGGCCCTTTGTCGTCGCCGCGCCCCGATTCGGGTATGCAAGGACGCCTCGAAGACGGCGTCGTCCACCTCCCGGGCGACGCTCGACAGCGGTTCCACGACTCGCGCGGCTACGGGAGACCCACCGGCGGCGACGACTTGGAGGTCGCGCCCGTCGAGGCCGCCCACATGCTCTCGCGGGACGATATCGACGGCGTGGACGGGATGGGCCTGCGCGAACTCCTCGCGCGCACCGGGACCACCCTCGATTTCGTCGTCTACAAAGACCTCCGCGACCGCGGGTTCTATCTCTCGCCCGCCCGCGAGGGCTGGCCCGGCGTGAGCGACGCCGCGAGCGCGGACTTCCTCGTCTACCCCCGCGGGAAGGGCCCGTGGGACGGCGAGGTCGAACACCGAGTCCGCGTCGTCGGCGAGCGCGAGAGCATCCCCGTCTCGTCGCTCGGGGATGTCGTCCTCGCCATCGTCGACGAGGACGGCGACCTGACCTACTTCGACACCGAGGGGTACGACCCCAAGGGGACGGCCGCGGAGGACCTCCCCGCCGACCTCGACGCGGAACTCCTCTCGGACCGCGCGCTCGTCTGGGACGGCGTCGACCGCCTCTACCAGAACGGCTTCTTCGGCCAGCGCCTGTACGGCAGAAACGCCGACAGCGGCCCGCTCCAACTGTCGCTTCTCGAAGCCGCCTACCTCGCCCGCGCCGACGCGCTCGCCATCGACGAGACCGACGTGGTCTCCCGCGGTCGCGACGTGGAGGGTGACCGGTTCGACCGCAGGCTCGCGGTCTACGCCGCGCTCAGGGGAGCCAAGACGGTCCCCAAGAGCGGCTTCAAGTTCGGCTCCGACTTCCGCGTCTACACGGAGTTCGAATCGGTGTCTGACCTCTCGCACTCCGAGTTCCTCGTGCGCGTGGTCGCGCCCGACCACACGTTCGTCCCGCGGGACCTCTCGCTCGACGTTCGCCTCGCGGGCGGTGTCCGCAAGCGAATGGTTTTTGCGCTGACCGACGACAACGGAGAGATAGACTGGCTTTCGGTCAGTCGGCTCACGCCATGACAGACGACGAACCCGCGGAGCGCATCCGCACCGATGGAGGCACAGCAGAGGGAGCAGATGACGTCGCCCTCGACCCGTGGGGCTCGTCGACCGTCTCCGACTACCGGAAGCTGTTCGAGGAGTTCGGCATCGAGGAGTTCGACGAGGTGCTCGACGAGGTACCGAACCCGCACTACCTGATGCGCCGCGGGGTCATCTTCGGCCACCGCGACTACCGCCCGGTCCTCGACGCCATGCGCGACGGCGACGACTTCGCCGTCCTCTCGGGGTTCATGCCGACGGGCGACCCCCACATCGGCCACAAGCTCGTCTTCGACGAGATAATCTGGCATCAAGAGCAGGGCGGCGACGCCTACGGCCTCATCGCGGACATGGAAGCGCACTCCGCCCGCGGCATCCCGTGGGACGAAATCAACGAGCACAGCCGCGACTACCTGCTGTCGCTCATCGCGCTCGGATTCGACCCCGAGGAGGGCGAACTCTACCGACAGTCGGATAACGACCGCCTCCAGCGACTCGCGTTCGAACTCGGCGGGAAGGCCAACTTCTCGGAGTTCCAGTCCATCTACGGCTTCGACGGCGAGACCAACGTCTCGCACATGCAGTCGGTCGTCACGCAGATGGCCGACATCCTCTACCCGCAGTTGGACGACCCCAAGCCGACGGTCATCCCGGTCGGGCCCGACCAGGACCCCCACGTCCGGTTCGCCCGCGACCTCGCCACCCGGATGCGATTCTTCAAGGTGACGGAGGCGTTCGCGAGCTTCGAACTCGACGACGCCGAGCGCCCGCTCGTCGCGGCCGCCCACGACGCCCGCGAGGAGTACGCCGAGGACGCCGATATGCCGCGGTGCGGCGAGGCGGCCGAGTGGCTCGCCGACGCCGACCTCGACGCGGCCGGCGTGCTCGTTTCCGAGTCGGTCCGCGAGTCAGCGGTCGAGAAGCTCGAAAACGCCGGGATGGAACCGCTCCGCCCGCGGATTCGATTCTTCGCCCGGCAGGCCACCGACGAGGCGTTCGAGGCGCTCATCGAGGACATCGAGGGCGAAAAGCGGCGGTACGACCAGCACATCGACGCGTTCGACATGGGCGTCGACGAGGCCGAAGACCTCGCCCGCGAGGTCGAGGCCCACCACGGCGGCTACGGCTTCATTCCGCCGTCGTCTATCTACCACCGCTTCATGACCGGCCTCACCGGCGGCAAGATGTCGTCGTCGATTCCGGCGAGCCACATCTCGCTTCTCGACGAACCCGAGGAGGGCTACGACAAGGTGAAGTCGGCGACAACCGGCGGCCGCGACACGGCCGAAGAACAGCGCGAACTCGGCGGCGAGGCCGACAAGTGCCCGGTGTACGAGCTGTACGCCTACCTGCTGACGGGCGACGACGACGAACTCGCAAAGGAGGTCTACGACGAGTGCGTCGGCGGCGAGCGCCTCTGCGGCGGCTGCAAGGAGCAGGCGGCGACGATGATGCGTGAGTTCCTCGAAGACCACCACGAAAAGCGCGAGGAGGCCGAGGAAGTCCTCGACTCGCTGGACATCGACCTCGAGACTGAGCGACGCGGCGTTGCCGCCGAACATTAGTGAGGCGGCAGTTCGTGGCGGCCGAGCACTAACGCGGCGGCCCGACCCCGACCGAAACCGCACGACCGCTCACAACCCGACTTCTTCTCCCACGCCGCGCGCGCTCGACTTCTCGTAGAGATACTCGGCGGCCGCTGCGTCGAGCACCGCAGAACCAACGCTCTCGACGACCAGAATCTCGTCGGCGCCCTCGCGCCCGGCGTCGCCCTCGAAGACGGCCGAGAGGGGAATCAGGTCGGACTCGTCGAGGCCGGCCCCGCGCGCGTCGCCGATGTCGGCGACCTCCTCGGGCACGTCGGCGAACACCCGCGCGGCCCGCTCGAACGTCTCGGCGTCGAGTTCTCGCATCTCGGGCGTGTAGGCTCCGACGGCGACGACGAGCGTTCCGGGGTCGAGCCACGAGCCGTCGAAGACGGGCGTTTCGCTGGTCGTCGCGGTGACGACGACGTTCGCACCGGAGACGGCCGCTTCAGGTGAGTCGACCGCTTCGGCGGGGAGGCCGTCCTCGCGGAGGTCGGCGGCGCACGCCTCGCGGGAGTCGCTGGGTGAGTAGACGTTCACCGACTCGACCGCGGAGCCAACGGCGACGGCGCGGCTCTGCCAGCGGGCCTGCGTGCCCGCGCCGAGGACGCCGAGTCGGACCGGGTCGGCCGCAAGGTACTCCGCGGCGAGCCCGCCGATACAGCCCGTCCGGGCGCTGGTAATCGTCGTCCCGTTGAGGAGCGCGAGCGGGAGGCCGGTCGTCGCGTCGGTGAGGACGACCTGCGCGTTCACCGTCGGAAGCCCGTGAGAGGCGTTCTCGGGATGGACGGCCGCGAGCTTCGTCGCGTACACCTCGCGGCCGTGGATGTACGCCGGCATGGTGAGGCCGGTGCCGAGCGGGTCGTCCCGCGCCGTCGCCTCCGAACCCGCGCCCGCGGTCTCCTCGCCGCCGGTCCCGTCCCGGACTCTGTCGATGTCGATGCCGACCGGGAAGTGCGGTCTCGGGGGGCGTTCGACCTCGCCGCGACCCTGCTTGACGAACGCCTCCTCGACGACCGGGAACAACTCGGAGAGCGAGAGTAACTCGCCGACGGCGTCGGCGGAGAGAATACGGACCATACCCGGAGTACTCAGCGCGGTGGCGTGAAAACATTGTGCCTCGATAGTGTGTGACAGACAAACTCATGTCGGTGGCGAATCAGACACGACCATGCACGTCCTCATCATCGGCGGCGGGGTCGTCGGGCTCGCTTGCGCCCACGCGCTGGCCGGCCGCGGGGCCGAGGTCACCGTCTGCGAGGCCGGGACGCTCGGCGGCGGCAGCACGGGCCGCGCGGCGGGCGGCATCAGAACGCAGTTCTCGACACGCGTGAACGTCGAACTCTCGCTCGCGAGCGTCCCCGTCTGGGAGTCCTTCGCGGACGACTTCGGCGTCGATATCGACTACCGGCGCTCTGGCTATCTCTTTCTCGCCCGGACCGAGGAGACCGCCGCGGCGTTCCGCGAGAACGTCGCCATGCAGACCGACGCGGGCGCGCCGAGTCGCGTCCTCTCGCCCGAGGAGGCGGCCGAGCACCTCCCGAAACTTCGAACCGAGTCGTTCGTCGCGGCGACCTTCTCTGCGGCCGACGGCGTCGCCGACCCGCACTCCGCGGTGCAGGGCTACTCGGACGCGGTCCGAGCGGCCGGCGTCGACGTTCGGACGAAGACGCCCGTGACCGACCTCACGCGCGTCGGCGACAGTGGTTCGGCCGATGCGATGTCCACTCGAAAAACCGATGGTTGGCGGGCCGAAACCCCGGATGGCTCCATCGACGCCGACGCCGTGGTCGTCGCGGCGGGCGCGTGGTCCGACCAAGTCGCTTCACTCGCCGGTATCGACCTCCCACTCGCGCCGCGCCGCCGGCAGATAGCCGTCGTGGAACCCGAGGGCGACCTTCCGGCGAACGCCCCGCTCACCATCGACCTCGACACGGGGGCGTACTTCCGCCCGGAGCGGGAGGGAACCGCCATCGTCGGCGGGCACTTCTCGGGGTCGGACCCAGACGTGGACCCCGACCGATTCGACGAGTCGATGGACGTGGAGTGGGCGGTCGAGGCGACGGAGCGGGCCGACGACGCCGCGGCCTACTTCGGTCCGGAGACGCGGATTCGAAACGGCTGGGCCGGGCTGTACGCCGTGACGCCCGACCACCACGCGATTCTGGACGCGGTCGAACCGGGTCTCGTCGTCGCCGCGGGCTTTTCGGGCCACGGTTTCCAGCACGCGCCCGCGACCGGCGAGGCCGTCGCCGACCTGTGTCTCGGCGAGGACGCCTGCGAGGTGGACGTGTCGGCGCTGTCGCTCGACCGCTTCGAGTCGGGCGAGACGCTCCGCGAGCGGAACGTCGCGTAGGAGAACTCGAACGCCGCGTTACGCGCTCATATCGACCACGGCGCGGAGTTCGCCGAGTTCGCGGACGGGATCGGCCACGTCGCGCGACGCGAGGACACGAAAGCCGGTGTCGCCCTCGTCTTCGACGACGCGGTAGGTCAGTTCGCCGTCGTCGAACTCGTAGGGCGGCGCGGCCCGGACGAGGACGGCCTCGACGTCGTCTCTGTCGTCCGGTCGGTTCGGGGGTTTGACGATGAGCGACGCCTCGTGGCCGAGGCGAATCGCCGAGAGGGTCGTGTCCAGGTCTCGCATTCTCTTCGCCGTCTCTCCGTCGGCCGGTACCAAGAACGTATCTGCGTTCGGACTGACTCGGGAGGGACGCGCAACGTTTTTACTCGGCACTCACAATCGGTCGCATATGGTATCCGAACCCAAACGCGGGACGCGAGCGAGCGAACCGACCACCGACGGGTTCGGATTTTTCTTTCTGACCGCCTGAGGTCGGCGGACTCCGACCGGGCGTCACCGCGCCCGCCGGACGAAACCGACCCCGCCGGTCGGCCCCGCCAGCGCGGCGAGGCTTCGAAACTGCTAACCGACCACCAGACGGCTAACGCCACAACGAACCAGATGCGACTTCCGGAATCACAGGTCGCGGTGTTGAACGCCGCGAGCGCTACCGACGAACGAACGATTGCACAGCTCGCGGAGGCGACGGACCAGAAGCCCGAAACGGTGACGGGCGCGGTCTTCGACCTCCGCGACGAGGGACTCGTCTCGGTCACCGAGACCACCGAGGAGTCCGTCGAACTGACCGACGAGGGCGCGGAATACGCCGAAGATGGCCTCCCCGAGGTCCGTCTCTACCGCGCCGCGCTCGACGTGGGCGACGGCGACGCGGTCCCGATGGGACAGGTCATCGGCGCGTCCTCACTCGGCGGCCCGCAGGTCGATATCGCGCTGTCGAACTTCGCGCGCAAGGGCTACGGACACATCGATTCGGGCGAACTCGCGCCCGACGCGGACGCCGACCCCGACGCCGACGAGGAGGCTGCGGCGCTCGCGGCCCTCGAATCGGGCGAGTCTGTCGACGCCGACGTGCTCGACCAACTCGAATCGCGGAACCTCGTGGTCCGCCACGAGCGCACCATCCGCGCCGTCACCCTCACCGACGAGGGCGTCACGGCGCTGATGGAGGGCGTCGAGGCGGCCGAGACGGTCGACCGCCTCACCCCCGAGATGCTCACCTCCGGCGAGTGGGAAGACGTGGAGTTCACGGAGTACAACGTCGAGGCCGACGCGCCCGAGGCCCGCGGCGGCAAAAAGCACATCCTCCGGCAGACCGCCGACCGCGTGAAAGACGTGCTCACCGGCATGGGCTTCGCCGAGATGGAAGGCCCGCACGCCGACGCGGACTTCTGGATTAACGACTGTCTGTTCATGCCGCAGGACCACCCGGCGCGCACCCACTGGGACCGCTTCGCCCTCGACGTGCCGCCGATGGAGGACATCCCCGAGGACCTCATCGACAACGTCCGCGACGCCCACCTCAACGGCGTCGGCGAGGACGGCGACGGCTACCACTCGCCGTGGTCCGAGGACTTCGCGCGGGCCATCGCGCTCCGCGGCCACACCACGTCGCTGTCGATGCGCTACCTCTCGGGCCACGAGGTCGGCGAGTTAGAGCCGCCGCAGCGGTACTTCTCGGTCGAAAAGGTGTACCGCAACGACACGCTCGACCCGACGCACCTCTTGGAGTTCTACCAGATCGAGGGCTGGGTGATGGCCGAGGACCTCTCGGTGCGCGACCTGATGGGCACCTTCGAGGAGTTCTACTCCCACTTCGGCATCACGGACATCCAGTTCAAGCCGCACTACAACCCCTACACGGAGCCGTCGTTCGAACTGTTCGGCCGACACCCCGAGACGGGCGAACTCATCGAGATTGGGAATTCGGGGATGTTCCGCGAGGAGGTGCTTCGCCCGCTCGGCGTCGAGTGCGACGTGATGGCGTGGGGTCTCGCCTTAGAGCGCCTGCTGATGCTCATGTACGGCTTCGACGACATCCGCGACGTGCACGGAACGCTGTGTGACCTCGACCTGCTCCGCGAGACGGAGGTGCTCAAGTAATGCCCGTAGTCGACGTTCAACCCGACGAACTGCGCCGCCTGACCGGCCACGAAGACAAGTCCGACGAGGAGTTCAAAGACGACCTGTTCGCGCTCGGACTGGAGTTCGAGGGCGTCACCGACGACGGGGCGTTCCAGCTCGAGTTCGGTCCCGACCGCCTCGACCGCCTGTCGGTCGAAGGCGTCGCCCGCTCGCTTCGCTACCAGTACGGCGACGCCCGCGGCGTCTCCGTGCCGAACACGAACGACCCCGACTGGACCTTCGTCGTCGACGACGACGTTCCCGACGAGCGCCCCTACGTCACGGGCGCGGTCGTCCGCGGGATCGACCTGGACGACGCGGCGCTCGACTCGCTCATCCAGTTGCAGGAGAAACTCCACGCGACGATGGGCCGCAAGCGCGCCAAGGGAGCCATCGGCATCCACGACCTGACGATGCTGAAAGGCGACGTGCTCTCGGAGAACGCCTCCGGCAACTCCATCACGTACACGGGTATCGAACCCGACGGCGACACCTTCGTCGCGCTCGACTCGAACGACGAACTCACGCCCGCCGAGGTGCTCGAACAGCACGATACCGGGCGGAAGTACGCCGACCTCGTGAGCGAATACGACCGCTACCCGGCCATCTACGACGAAATCGGCCTGTTCTCGTTCCCGCCGGTCATCAACGGCCGCCGGACCGAGGTCTCGACGGACTCCCGCGACCTGCTCGTCGAACTCACCGGCACCGACCAGTGGACCATCGACCGGATGTGCAACATCATCTGCTACGCGCTGGCCGCCCGTGGGGCGACCATCGAGGACGTCGAGGTCCAGTACGAGGAGGGAACCGTCGTCAAGCCCGACTTCGAAGTCGAGACGAAACACGTCTCTCACGACCGCATCGAGACGGTCCTCGGCGTCGAGTTGGAGCTGGACGAGGTCATCGACCTGTTCGAGCGCTCCGGCCTCGACGCGGACGCCGAACTCGGTGATGAGACCGTCTACGAGGTCTCTATCCCGCCGTACCGCGTCGACGTGCTCCACCCGCTCGACCTCGTGGACGACGTGGGCCGCGCCTACGGCTTCAACGAACTCGAACCGCGTTACCCCGACGTGGGGACGGTCGGCCAGCGCCACGAGCGCTCCCGACTCGAAGACGCCGTCCGCACCTCGCTCGTCGGCCTCGGCTTCGAGGACCTGCTCAACTTCCACATGATTTCGGAAGGAGAGAACTACGAGCGCATGGACGTCGAGGTCGGTTCCGACTCCCTCGGTGGCGGCGAACCCGCCTCCATCACCGAACCGTACAGCGAGGACTACACCATGCTTCGGACGTGGGTGCTCCCCTCGCTGACGATGGTGCTGGAGAACAACACCCACCGGGCGTACCCGCAGGACCTCGCGGAAATCGGCCACGTGGCCCACCGCGACGACGACGAGAACACCCGCGTCGCCGAGGCCCGCCACGTCGCGGCCGTCCTCGCCCGCCACGACGCGACCTACGAGGACGCGAAGGCCCGCCTCGCGGCGCTCTGCCGCGACTTCGACGCGGAACTGGAGACGCCCGCGACCGAGCATCCGTCGTTCATCGACGGCCGCACCGCCGCGGTCGTCATCGACGGCGAGGAAGTCGGCGTCGTCGGCGAACTCCACCCGAAGGTCATCGTCGACCACGACCTCGAACTGCCGGTCGCGGCGTTCGAATTCGACCTGTCGGCGCTGGCGTAGGACTTCCGGCGGTCGTTTTTGGTCCAGATTTGTGCGCGACGAGCGGCGCGAGTCGCGGAAAAAGGTTGGAGCTTCGACCTGTCGGCGTTGACACAGGAGCCGGGACAGATTTTTGAAGGTCCACGAAGCGAATTAGGATAACTATGGGTAATTCAACGCCTTCAGTAATTCTTTTCATGCATTTGGTCAGAACGCGATAGAAACCTTTAGGACGCGAGTCGTCGCGCTTCCTGTATGAACGATAATGATGTTCGTCGCGAGACGCTGGCGGTGACCCACGGCGAGCGCGGGCAGGCTCTGGCCCCGGGCGTCGAGGACGTCGTCGTTCCGGTCCACCTCTCTTCGACCTACGCGGTGCCGACCATCGACCCCGACGCGGACCTGGAGACGCTCGACCCCGACGCGGGCGAGTATCTCTACTCGCGGCTGTCTAACCCGACGCGGAACGCGCTGGAACACCGGCTCGCGGCGCTCGAAGGCGCGGACCACGCGCTGGCGTTCGTCTCCGGCACGGCGGCCATCGCGGCGACGATGACCGCGGTGGTCCGGCCGGGCGACCACATCGTCGCGTTCGAGGACCTCTACGGCGGGACGAAGACGATGCTCAACCGGCTGTTTGCCGACCGGCTGAACGTGGACGTGTCGTTCGTGGACGCCACCGACCCCGAGAACGTCGCGGCCGCGATGCGCGAGGAGACGGCGCTCGTCTGGATGGAGACGCCGACGAACCCGCTCATGCACCTCTGCGACATCGAAGCCATCGCGGCCATCGCCGACGAGGGGGACGCGGTCTTCGGAGTGGACAACACCTTCCTCAGCCCGCAGTTCCAGAATCCGCTGTCGCTCGGGGCCGACGTGGTCGTCCACAGCACCACGAAGTACCTCAACGGCCACTCCGACTCCATCGGCGGTGCGGTCGTCACCGACCGCGAGGACGTACTGGAGGAGATTACGTTTCTCCAGCGCGTCGGGATGGGGTCGATGCTCTCGCCGTTCGACTCCTATCTGACGCTCCGGGGCATCAAGACGCTCCCGCTGCGGATGCGCCAGCACGAGGCCAACGCGATGGAAATCGCCGAATTCCTCGAATCCCACGAGGCCGTGACGCGGGTGCTGTACCCGGGGCTAGAGTCCCACCCGCAACACGACCTCGCGGCGCGCCAGCAGTCCGGATTCGGCGGGGTGCTGTCGTTCGAACTCGACACCGACCTCGACGGGACCGCCGAGTTCCTCGGCGAACTCCGGGAGTTCCCGCTGGCGGTGAGTCTCGGCGGCGTCGAGAGCCTCATCGAGCATCCGGCGACGATGACCCACTCGCCGCTCTCGCAGACCGAGCGCGACGCGCTCGGCATCTCCGATTCGCTCCTCCGGATGTCCGTGGGCGTCGAGCACGTCGACGACCTTCGTTCGGACCTCGCGTCGGCGCTGTCGGTCCTGTAGGCAGTCACCGCTCTCGCGCCCGAATTCCGTTCCCTCGGGCACTTAACCGAGGCGTTTAACAGTCCGCCCGGCTGTAGGTACGCCAACGCAATGCCGAGCGGAGAATACGATCCGGAAACCGTCGAGGCGAAGTGGCAAGAGAGGTGGGTCGACGAAGACCTGTACGCGTACCCGGAGCGTGCGGTAGACCCCGACACCGTCTTCTCCATCGACTCACCGCCGCCGACGGTGTCCGGGAGCCTCCACTGGGGCCACGTCTACGGCTTCACCCTTCAGGATTTCGTCGCCCGGTTCAACCGGATGCGCGGCGACGAGGTGTACTTCCCGTTCGGTTACGACGACAACGGCATCGCGTCGGAGCTCCTGACCGAGGACGAACTCGGCATCAAACACCAGGACTACGAGCGACGCGAGTTCCAGAAGCTCTGCCGCGAGGTCACGGCGGAGTACGAAGGCGAGTTCACGGAGAAGATGCAGAACCTCGGCATCTCCATCGACTGGGACCAGACGTACCAGACGATTTCGCCCGAGGTCCAGCGCGTCTCCCAACTCTCTTTCGTCGACCTCTACGACAAGGGCCGGCAGTACCGCCAGCGCGCGCCCGCCATCTGGTGTCCCGAGTGCGAGACCGCAATCTCGCAGGTCGAGACCGAAGACGACGAGCAGGGCTCGCACTTCCACGACATCGAGTTCGGCGTGGCCGATTCCGAGGAGTCGTTCGTCATCTCCACGACGCGCCCCGAACTGCTCCCCGCCTGCGTCGCCGTCTTCGTCCACCCGGACGACGACGACAACGCCCACCTCGTCGGGCAAGAGGCAGAGGTTCCGCTGTTCGGACAGCGGGTCCCCATCCTCGAAGACGAGCGCGTCGACCTGGAGACGGGCACGGGCCTCGTCATGTGCTGTACTTTCGGCGACCAGACCGACATCGAGTGGTATCAGGCCCACGACCTGCCGCTCCGCGTCGCCATCGACGAGTCCGGCACGATGACCGAGGTGGCAGACGAGTACGCCGGTCTCTCCTCGGGCGAGGCGCGGGAAGCCATTGTCGCCGACCTCGACGACGCCGGGGCGCTCCTCGACACGCGCGCCATCACGCACACGGTCAACGTCCACGAGCGGTGTGGCACGAGCGTCGAGTTCCTCGTCAAAGACCAGTGGTACATCAAACTGCTCGACAAGCGCGAGGAGTACCTCGAAGCGGGCGAGCAGATGGACTGGTACCCCGAGAAGATGTTCACGCGGTACAAGAACTGGATCGAGGGGCTCCAGTGGGACTGGGCCATCTCTCGACAGCGCTCCTCGGGGATTCCGTTCCCCGTCTGGTACTGCGAGGACTGCGAACACGTCGTCGTCGCCGACCGCGAGGACCTGCCGGTCGACCCGCTTTCCGACGACCCGCCGGTCGACGCCTGTCCGGAGTGCGGCCACGACGAGTTCGCCGCCGAGGACGACGTGTTCGACACGTGGGCCACCTCGTCGCTCACGCCCCTCATCAACGGCGGCTGGGACTGGAACCCCGAGACGGAGGAGATGGAACTCGACCAGCCCGAACTCTACCCGTTCGACATGCGCCCGCAGGGCCATGACATCATCTCCTTTTGGCTGTTCCACACGGTCGTCAAGTGCTACGAGCACACCGGCGAGGTCCCGTTCGACAGCGTCATGATAAACGGGATGGTCCTCGACGAGAACCGCGAGAAGATGTCGAAGTCCGTCGGCAACGTCGTCTCGCCCGACGAGGTCTTAGAGAAGTTCCCGGTCGACGCCGCCCGCTACTGGGCCGCCGGGAGCGCCGTCGGCGACGACCTGCCGTACCAGGAGAAGGGCCTCGTCGCGGGCGAGAAGCTCATGCGGAAGCTCTGGAACGCCTCCAAGCTCGTCGAGAGCCTCACCGAGGACGCACCCGCCGAGTTCGACCACGACGACCTGAAGGCCATCGACCGCTGGCTGCTTGCGTCGCTCGACCGCGAACTCGAGTTCGTCACGGAGAAACTGGAGAACCGCGAGTTCTCGAAGGCGCGCGACCGCCTCCGCAGTTTCTTCTGGCACACGTTCTGTGACGACTACCTCGAAATCGCCAAACAGCGCGTCCGCGAGGGCGACGACCCCTCGGCGGCGTACACGCTCCAGACCGCCCACAAGCGGTTCCTGACCTGCTTCGCGCCCATCCTCGCGCACGTCACGGAGGAGCTATGGCGAGACATGTACGACGAGACGAGCGTCCACGATCAGTCGTGGCCCGAACCGCTCGGCCTCGACGCCGACGTGGCGGCCGGCGAGACGGCGATGGCCGTCGTCGGCGCGCTCCGCAAGTACAAAAGCGACAACCAGCTCTCGATGAACGCCCCGGTCGACCTCGTGCAGGTGTACGGCGACATCCACGGCTTCGAGGAGGACGTGAGCGGCGTCATGCACATCGAGGAACTCGAACTGCTCGACGAGGAGCCCGAAATCGAGTCGGTCGTGACCGGCGTCGACCTCGACTACTCGCTCGTCGGCCCCGAGTACGGCGCGCAGGTTCCGGACATCGAGGCCGCGCTCGAAAGCGACGACTACGAGGTCGAAGACGGCGTGATGCACGTCGCGGGCGTCGAACTCGACCCCGAGATGTTCACCATCGAGGAGTCCCGCGAGTACGTCGGCGAAGGTGACATGCTCGAAGCCGGCGACGCCATCGTCATCGTCCAGCACGCCGACTGAGGCGGCGACTCGTTCGTTTTCGTTCGCGTTCTTTTCCCGGTAGTCGGTCGCCCAGCCGATGGCTCGTCAGTCGTCGCCGCTCGGCACCGTCGTCTCGGTATCGGCCTCGGTCTCAGTTTCCGTCTCGGTCTCCGACTCGGCTTCAGCCTCAGCCTCGCCGCTGCCGTCGAAGGCGGCTCGCACCGTCGCAGCGTCTTCGACGTGAGGAACCGTCATCGGATGGTTCGCGTTCGCGTCGTCGGCGTTGACCTCCTCGGGGTCGGGGACAGTGAGTTGCACGTCCGGGCCCGTGTCCGCGTCCGTCTCGAACCGTATCGTCTCCGTGCCGAACAGGCGGTCAACAGCGTCGGTGGACACGCTGACGCCGGTGACTGCGTCGCGTTCGAGGCGGGATTGGGGTTCGCCCAACAGCGTGTCGTGAGCGACGAGTACGTCGCTGTAGCACCGGAACTCGACGGGCCCGGTGGCGAGGTAGCGGGAGGTTCCCCGGACGGCACCGAACGCGGCGGCGAGGGCGAGCGGCGCGAGCGCGACCGTCCACGCGCCGAAGAAGACGAGCGCGGCGGCGACGCCGTAGCACCACAGCACGCCGCTGGTGACCGTGTACCGGAGGCTCCGGTAGGCCGCATCGGCGAGGGCGACCGTCCTGGTTGGCGTGGTTCGATAGGTCGGCGCTCTTTTCGGTTCCTCGACCGGAACCGGTTCTATCTCCGTCTCCTCGCTCCCGTAGAGGCGGTAGAAGACGCCTCGCTTTTCGCTCCGTTCGAGTTGGAGCGCGCGGAGGTCGTAGAGGAGTTTCAGGCCGACGAGCGCCGCGAGGAACGCGACGTTATCGAACTCGACCGCGAACGGCCCGACGACGAACATCAGCAGTCCGACGGCGAACAGGAGTTTGAACGGGGGGAGGAGCACCGACCGAGGGGAGTGGTCGCGGTAGCCGCCCGCCGCGAAGTAGCCGGTGACTGTTTCGACCCCCCGTCCGACGAACACGCCCACGCCGCCCAGAAGGATTTGCCCGGCGACTTCCTCGGTGACGACCGGGTCGGTCAGGCTGAACGTGAGGAACGCGACGCCGAGTTCGAGCGGGACGAGCAGGAACGCCGCGATGAGGAACGTCGGGACGTTCCGCGGGTAGCACGGCGGAAACGGTCCGGGGAGCGAGACCGACCCCCGCTTGGCCTGTAACGGGCCGAACAGTCGGTCGCCGTCGCCGATGGCGTTGTTGGGGCGCTTCGCCGCGAAGGGTATCTTCACGAGCGTCCAGCACAGCACGGCGGCGATTTCGGCGACGAACACGCCGAAGAGCACGGTCGGAGACCAGTCGAGGAACAGGACGCCGACGGGTGCGACGGCGTTCGAGGCGAGGACCGCGAGCACGCCGGAGTCGCGAGGAGCGGGAGGTCGCACGAGTTGTCAATCGAATAGACGGAAAATCAGTCTTCGGTTCGACACCGATATGCGGGCGGTCGGTTATCGCAGTAGGCGGTCGTCGCGGGCGACGCTACAGTCCCGACCCGACGGCGTCGGCCACGTCGTCGAAGCCGTCGCGGTCGAGCAGGTCGAGGAGGCCGCGGTTGATGTCGCGGGCGATAGACGGGCCCTCGTAAATCATGCCCGTGTAGAGTTGGACCATCTCGGCCCCGGCGCGAATCTTTCTGTAGGCGCTTTCGGCGTCTGAGACGCCGCCGACGCCGACGATGGGCACGTCGGTCCGCTCGGCGATGAAGCGAATCATGTTCGTGGCCTCGGCCTCGATGGGCTTCCCGGAGAGGCCGCCGCGTTCGGCCCGGTTCGGGTTCCGCAGGGTGTCGGGCCGCGAGGTGGTCGTGTTGCTGGCGATGATGCCGTCGAGACCGAGTTCGTCGACGACTTCGAGCGCGTCCTCCACGGCGGGGTCCGGGAGGTCTGGCGAGAGTTTCACGAGAAGCGGGTCGGCACCGGCGTCGACGAGCGTCCCGAGAATCGCCTCGAGCGAGTCGCGGTTCTGCAGGTCGCGGAAGCCCTCGCTGTTGGGACACGAGACGTTGACGACGAAGTAGTCCGCGCCGTCGGCGACGCGTTCGTAGGTGTAGCGGTAGTCGTCGGGGGCCTCCTCGGTGGGCGTCACCTCCGAGAGCGCGAGGTTGACGCCGACTGGGATGTCCGGGTGAGGTCCGGCGGCGAGGCGTTCTCCGACCGCGTCCGCGCCCTCGTTGTTGAGGCCCATGCGGTTGATGAGCGCCTCGTCTTCGGGAAGGCGGAACATCCGGGGGCGCGGGTTTCCGGGCTGGGGTTCCGCGGTGACGCCGCCGACTTCCACGTGGCCGAAGCCGAGCGCCGAAAGAACGGTGGGTATCTCGGCGTTCTTGTCGAATCCGGCCGCGACGCCGACCGGGTTCGGGAAGTCGAGGCCGAACGCGTTCGTCGCGAGTCGGGAGTCGTTTACGCGGTAGCGCCGCTCTAAGAGCGGTTCGACCGGAGTGCCGCGAGCGGTCGCGAGCAGTCCGTGGATGGTCCGGTGGGCAGTCTCCGGTGGAAACGAAAAGAGGAGTGGTTTGGCGAGGTGATAGGGGTTCATTGCTGTCTGTCGTGCCTTCCGCTGGTGACGGGTCGGTTCGAGACGATACGTATCACGCGCTCAGAAGTCGTGTTCGACCTGGTCTGGGTCCGCTTTTTGGATGATGATTTTACCGTCCCGAACGCGGACGAACACCTCGTCGCCGATCTCCATTCCGGCGACCGCGAGTTCGTCTTCGTGGAGGTTGACATGGACGTTGTGGTACTCGCCGTTCTCGTCTTTGGCGCCACTCGGACTGAGCTTCTTTTTCCGGACCATCTGGGGGTCTATCCGTTGGTTCGCCGCAGGGGATACATAAGTGTTGTCTCCGTCCTCCCGGAGAGTGGTGATTTTCGCCGGAACCCGACCGTCTCGCAGCTAAGTCCGTCGCATCGTCGAGAGGTGAGTCGGCGCGTCGAACCGGTCGAGTATATAAGTAACACGGCGTCGTCGGTCGAAATTCGTCGATATATTTATCATGCGCCATGTGGTTCATTGGCATAGAGGTGGAAAATCATGGTACGCGAGGACGGTAAGCGGAACTTCGTGCTCCGAGAGGAGGACGGTACAGAGACGAGTGTGTTTTCGGGCAGCATGCCGAGACAAGCGGCGCTCAAGGCGGCCCGACGACTCGACCCCGCCGGGTCCGAAGACGACGCGAAGTCGGACGCGGTCGAGATTCGACTCCGGGAGAAGGGGACTGACAAGGTCCACATCTTCGACGCGTGGGCGTGGAACAGCAGCGCCCCCGAGGACAAGCCCGGCTGGATGGAAGGGAAGATCACCAAAGGAAACGTTTCCAAGAAAGGAATCGAGCACCTCGACGAGTAGCGCGACCGACGTTCACATTCTTATCGTGCGCACGCACGTGTAGCACCCGAGTCGTAGTGCAGTCGATACGCCTTTCAAACAGCGCCGCCAGCGTCTGCTTGCGCGACCGACACCCGGTCAGACCGAACGTACGACGCGGGGGATGACCGACCGGCCTCCAGTCGCGCGATATCTACGTTCTCGAGAGTTATCTATCTCCCCCCACGAGTCTATCATTATTTTATGAGTAATCCCGCCATGAAACCGCATGACGAAGCGCCATCGGTTCGACGGCCTTTTATGTATCCCCGGCATTCGGATTAATGCGAAGAAGCGCACGGGGGCACTCCCCCCG
>NZ_JAMYJY010000082.1:0-16837 GCF_024136985.1 Haloferax sp. AB510 | reverse complement strand
GAGCCTCGACGAGGCTCTCGCCGGCTCGGGGGGCGCTCGCGGGCGGCGGGCGCGCCGACCGCCGAAAGGGCGTACTGCGGGTACCGGTCGGTGAGTTCGTCGAACGCCAGTCCCTGCAGCGAGCCCACGTCGCGCTCGCGCCACGCGGAGTCGAGGACAGGTTCGAGGCCGAGTTCACGGGCGATTGGGCGGGCGGTCTCTTGGGCGCGTTCGATGTCGGAGGAGACGAGGCGGTCGACCTCGTAGGAGTCCGTGACGTGGCGCGCGAGGGCGTCGGCCTGCGCGCGGCCGCGCTCGGTGAGCGACACAGGGGCCCACCCCTGTACGCGCCCGGCGCGGTTCCACGTCGTCTCGCCGTGTCGGGCGAGAAGGAGGGTTGCCATACGTCCGTCTCTCTCCCCACCGGCAATGAACGTTCCGCGCGAGATTCACGGTCTCGGCGCGCCAACTGTTAGGTATGGCACACGAAATCGTGACGAGTATCGAGATAGACGCCCCGCCAGAACGGGTGTGGGAGACCCTCGTCGACTTCGACCGCTACCCCGAGTGGAACCCCTTCATGCGAATCGCCGGGCGCCCGAACGAGGGCGCAACGCTCACCGTCCACCTCCGGCCGCCGGGCGGCCGCGAGTCGGAGTTCGAACCCGACGTGGTCCACTGCGAGAAGCACCGCGAACTGCGCTGGCTCGGCCACCTCGTCTTCCCGGGGCTGTTCGACGGCGAACACCGGTTCCACCTCGAACCGCTCGACGGCGGCGAACGCACCCGATTCGAGCACGCGGAGACGTTCTCCGGCGTCTTCGCCGGACTCCTGTTGCGGTTCGTCGGCGAGGAGACGCGGGCAGGGTTCGTCGCCATGAACGAGGGGTTGAAGACGCGCGTCGAGGGGACCGTCGCGGCCGAGAGACGGGAGGCAGCGGAGTCGTCGGACGAGACGTGATTCCCCGCCGTCTCGGGAGGATTCGGCGCGCTACAGCGACTCGCCGCAGAAGCGACAGGTATCCCGGTCGGCTTCCTCCAACGAGTGGCAGTTCGGGCAGGAGACGGTCTCGGTGCGGGCGGAAGGGATGCCGTTCGGCGACGCCGACTGACCCGCGCGGCGGCCCACACCGGGTTCGTCGCGCCCGAGGTTGAGGTACAGCGCCAAGCCCAGAATCCCGCCGACGAACACCGAGAGACCCCAGAGGAAGGCGTTATGCGAACTGTGTCTAGTCGCATCGATACCGGCCCAGACGCTCACGGCGAACCAGAGCGGGAGGGCGACCACCGACAGGGCGACGAGGTCGGCCATCGTGTATGTTTTCTAACTGTTCTGAGATAGGTCTTCTGGAGGGTCGGCGGTCGGCAGTCGGCGGAAACGAGGAGGAACAACCGGGCCGAGGGAGAGGCGAGGGAGAAACGAGAATCCGGTCAGTTTCCGGTCCAACGTAAGGCCGCGAGCGTCCCCTCGAACAGGACAATCATCGTCGCGCCGATGATGATGGGGGCCATCCCGGTCGGGTCGGGGCTGACGAGGAACGCGAGGCCGAGGAACGCGCCCCAGAACAGTAGGCGGCGGTCTTCGAGCCACTGCCGGGTGACGAGGTTCATCATGATGGCCAGTTCCACGAACAGCGGAATCTGGAAGACGACCGCCATATAGCCCATCAGGATGAGGATGAGGTTGAACGTCTCTTTGAGGCCGAACGCGACGACCGCGGTCCCCTCGGTGTAGGAGGTGAAGTACGCGAAGATGGCCGGGAGCACCACGAAGTGCGCGAAGAGGACGCCGACGAGCGCGAGGATGAGGCTCGTCGGCACGGCCGCGAGGTAGTACTTGCGCTCTTTCGGGTAGAGCCCGGGGCGCATGAACAGGTACGTCTCGTAGACGAACACGGGGAGACCGATGACGGTGCCGGCGAGGCCGGCGACCTTCAGTTTGGTGAGGATGAGTTCGAGCGGGCCGTAGAGCCGCGGCCGGCGGTCCACGATGGTGTCCGCGCCGGGGATGTGGGAGTTCCAGAGGAAGTTGATAACGTCGGTCGCGCTCGGAATGTGGATGCCGAAAGCGGCCTGCGTGTCCACGAGCGCGTTGAGGATGTCCGCGCCGGGGAAGAGCACGAGCGTAATCGCGCCGGCGACGCCGAGGACGACCGCCAGCCGGCGAATCATCTCCTCGATGTGCGCGGTCAGCGGCATCTCCTGGTCGCTTTCGGGAGCCTCGCCGACGAGGCCACCAACGTCTTCGTCGTCGAAGTCGTCGCCCTCGAACTCGGGGTCGTCGAGCTCGGCATCCTCGACGGAGACGGACGACGGAGCCACGCCGCCCACCTCGTCTTCGCCGGTCAGCGCCGGACTCGCGCCGTCGGCCGCCGCGTCCGGTCCGGCGTCGTCGGCCGACTCGTCGCTCGAATCGTCGTACGTCCCCTCGGGTACGTGCGAGGTGTGTTCGTCGTCGGCGAGGAGACGTGGTTCGTCGTCGGAGTTGTCGGCATCGTCGCTATCACCGGTACTTCCGGAAGAATCGTCATCAGCGTCGGAGTCCTCGACGCCGTCGTCCGAGTCGGAATCGTCCGCGTCGCCTTCGGAATCAGAATCGTCTGCGTCGCCTTCGGGGGCCGCATCAGTGTCGGCGTCGCCGGCGTCGTCTTCCGTCTCGTCGGTATCGGTGTCGTCGGAAGCGTCGTCGGAAGCGTCGTCGGAAGCGTCGTCGGCAGACCCGTCGGCAGACCCGTCGGTAACGGTCTCGTCTCGCGGGGTGACTCGACCGTAAACCGGACCGTCGGACGACGAAGCCCCGTCGTCGTCAGACTCGTCGGACGAGCGCTGGTCGGCGTCGTCCGAGGCGTCCGTCTCGTCGTCGGCCGCAGAGAGCCCTGTGTCGCGCTCCTCGTCCGCCATTCAGGTGTCCTACGCTTCCGGCCAGTTATAGGTCTTTTCGCATCGCGCCGAGGAGGCGCGTCGAGAGAGTCGAAATCGCGCCCGCGGTGAAAAAGATTGATAACCGCCAGACTGCTTTCGCCACGTACGTATGTCCAGCGCCCTCGACGAGGACACCCAACAGACCATCGCGGCAGGCCGCGAGACCGCCGGTGCGATGCTCCGAGCGGCGCAAAAAGACCTCCAGAAGGTCTTTATCGTCTTCCTCGTCGGGTTCCTCGGAACGTTCTACGCGCTCCGACTCTACGTCTGGGAGTTCTTCCGCGGCGTGACCAAGGCACAGATGGACGCCAGCGTCTCGGGCAACGTCAGCATCATCGCCCAGACGCCGTTCGACGTCATCCTCTTGCAGGCGAAAATCGGCCTCGTCGTGGGGATTCTCTTCGCGCTCCCGCCGTTCATCTACGTCTCGCGAGACGCGCTGAAAGCCCGGGGCGCGTGGCCGAAATCGCCCGTCGCACCGTGGAAACTCGCACTCATCGGGCTGACGATGGTCGTGCTGTTCGCCGCGGGCGTCGCCTACGGCTACTTCGTCTTCTTCCCGTTCACGTTCGCGTTCCTCGCGCAGAACGCGCTGTCGGCCGGCTTCACGCCGAGTTACTCCATCGTGAAGTGGGCGCAGTTCATCTTCCTGCTCACGCTCTCGTTCGGCCTCGCGAGCCAGCTTCCGCTCGCGATGACCGCGCTCTCCTACGCCGAAATCGTCCCCTACGAACTGTTCCGCGACAAGTGGCGGCACGCCGTCGTCGGCATCTTCGCGTTCGGCGCGCTGTTCACCCCGCCGGACCCGTTCACCCAAATCATGTGGGCGGTGCCCGTCATCACGCTGTACGCCTTCAGCCTCTATCTCGCTCGCGTGGTCGTCACGGCCAAACGCGGCAGCGAGAAGATGGACATCAAGGCGACGGCGACTCACCACTGGAACCTCCTCGCGGGCGTCGGCGTCGTCGGCGGCCTCCTCGTCTACGCCTTCTACGAGTACGGCGGCGTCGACCTCGTCAACGACGGACTCGCCGCGGTCGGAAGCGACTACGTGTTCCTCGACCCCGGCTCGCAACTCGTGTTGGGCGCGTTCGTCGTCGCCGGCGGCGTCGTCGGCCTCGCGTTCGGGCTCGCCTACCTCGTCTACCGCGACATCCAACGGCTCGAACGGACCGAAGTCGGCGTCGGCGACCCCTCAAAGCTCGACCTCTCCGCGCTCGACGTGGCGGGCGTCCGCGCCGCGCCGCCCGAGGTCTTCGCCGACCGCGACGAAGACGAGATTATGAGCCTCGCGTCCGCCGCCATCGATGACGGCGACAAGGCCAAAGCGCAGGCCCTCATCGACCGGTTCGACGAGGCCGAAGCGGACCGCGAGGCCGAGGCGGCCGACGCCGAAGACGAGCCGGGCGAACTCGAAGACCGGACGACCCGCGCGGGCGGCGCGTTCTTCTCCGAACTGACCGGGGGCGAGACCGACGAGGACGACATCGGCGGCTACTACACCGACATCGCGTTCATCGTCGACTCCGTCACCTCGCGGGCGTTCTGGGTCGTCGGCTGGTTCATGCTCGTCCTCGCGTCGACGTTCGGCTGGCTCTACACGGGGGGCATCAGGGACGTCTACGAGGACTTCCTCGGCCGACTCCCCGCCGCGGTGACGCCCGAGGAAGTGCTCAACGTCGTCGCGCTCCACCCGATGGAGGCGCTCATCTTCGAGGTGAAGTTCTCGACGATTCTGGCCGTGCTGGCGACGCTCCCGCTCGTCGCGTACTTCGCGTGGCCCGCGCTCCGCGAGCGCAACATCATCCACAAGCGCCGCCGAACCGTCTTCCTGTGGACCGGCGCGCTCGTCGGCGGCCTCCTCGGTGGCTTCGCGCTCGGCTACAGCTACGTCGCGCCGACGGTCATCACGTTCCTCGTCGAGGACGCCATCGCGGCGAACATGATAATCTCCTACCGCATCACCAACTTCTTCTGGCTCATCTTCTTCACCACCGCGGGTATCGGCCTCCTCGCCGACATCCCCATCCTGATGGTGCTTCTCAACACCGCCGGCATCAGCTACCGCATGATGCGGAAGCGCTGGCGCGAGGTTACGGTGTTCATCCTCGCCATCTCGGCGGTGTTCACCCCCGCGAGCATCACGACGATGTTCATGGTGACGCTCCCGCTGATGGCCGCCTACGGCGTCGGTCTCGGCATCCTGTTCGTGCTGACGGTCGGCGGCCGGCGCGACCTCTCGCCCGCCCGCGGCGCGGCGGAGTGAGGGTGGTCCTCGGAGCGACCGCCGCGCCGACCCGTCGACCCGAAAAACGCGCCAAATATCGCCGCTGCGACCGTTGAAAAGGCGTTAAGTATTCTCGTGAGAATCGCAGAGTATGGCCAAGATAAGCGTCGAGATTCCCGACGAACTGCTCGCTGACTTAGACGAGCACGTCGGCGACGACAAGAAGTTCGTAAACCGGAGCGATGCGGTTCGGGCGTCCATCCGGAAGACGCTCGACATCCTCGACGAGATAGACGACCGACACAACCGCCTCGCCGAAGATGAGTGAGGGGCGGTCGGCCGTCGGGCAGGTCGCCCTCGTCGGCCTGTTCGTCACCGCGCTGACGACGGCGCAGTTGACGGCGTCGAAACTGCTCGCGATTCCCCTGCCGGCCGCGATAGGTGAACTCCCGTACGTCGGCGCGGCCATCCTCATGCCCGGGGCGGCGCTGGCGTACGCGCTCACCTTCTTCGCGTCCGACTGCTACTCCGAACTGTACGGCCGCCGGGCGGCGCAGATTATGGTGAACGTCGGCTTCGCCATGAACTTCGTCCTCCTCGGCCTCGTCTGGAGCACCATCGCCGCGCCCGCCGCGAACCCCGAGTTCGCCGGGCAGTTCGCCACGGTGCTCTCCTCGGGGACGAACATCGTCGCCGGGAGCCTGCTCGCGTACCTCGTGAGTCAGAACTGGGACGTCATCGTCTTCCACGGCATCCGCGACATGACAGACGGCTCGTACCTCTGGCTCCGCAACATCGTCTCGACGGCGACGAGTCAGGCCATCGACACGGTCATCTTCGTCGGCGTCGCGTTCTACGTCGCGCCGACGGTCCTCGGCATTGGGAACGCCCTCCCGTGGAACGTCCTCATCGGCCTCGCCGTCGGCCAGTACCTCCTGAAGCTCCTCATCGCGATCGTCGATACCCCGTTCGTCTACGGGACCGTCGCGCTCCTGCGCGACGACGACGAGTCCTCGACCGACGGTTGGGTCGCGGACTGAGGCGTTCTCGGGACGACGGACGGCTTATCTCTTTTGGTAGCATACCACACAGTGTATGGCCGACGAGCACCGCCACAGGCTCACCGAACGGGACGGGATGGAGATGGGGGTCCGCTGTCCAAACTGCGGGACGTACACGTCGTTCGGTGATATTCTCGCCACCGGAGCCTGCCGCGGCGGTTGGAAGGGGTGTCGGACGGGGCTTCGACTCGACCTCGTGGTGTACGACTGAAAAAGCGGGTAGGCGACGAGACGCTGCGACGCGGAGCCGACGAGAGCGACAGCGCGCGCTCAGACTGCCGCGTCAGTGTCCGACGGGTCGTTCAGGTAGAGGTACGCCGCCGCGACGGCGAAGACGGCCTCGCCGCCCTTCGAGAGAATCGCCATGTCGCTGACCCGCCCGCTCATGACGACCCACGCCACGATTTGGGCGAGCGCGAACGCGATGGCGACGAGGTAGAACTCGCGCCGCCAGAACCTGCTCAGGTAGACGGCGATGCCCGCGAGGAAACCGACGCCCGCGAGGACGAACAGTATCGCCTGCGCCTGGTCGAACTGGAGCAACATCGGGGCCATCGACAGGTGGACGTACGCCGAGGCCAGCGCCCCGACGGTGGCGACGTACGGGGCGATTCCCGAGGGAAGGCCGGTGAACAACGGTCGCGTCTCGGCGGTCGTGGTGTCTGCTGACATGGGGACTCAGCAACAAAGTCGTGTCAACTGATAATAATGCTTGCCCGAAATTAGGCACAAATTCCGCGGAGAACGAGGCACGGTGACGCGGGAGTCGAAACTGCGGGAACCCGGCGCGCTCAGTCGTCGATTGGCTCAGCGAAGGCGAACCGCGGTTTCACGTCGGTGACGCGGACCGTCGGGGTGTCGCCCGCCTCCGTGTCGGAGACGAACAGCGTGAAGTCCTCGACCTTGGCGATGCCGTCGCCCTCGCTTCCGACGTCGACGATTTCCACGTCGAGTTCGTCGCCCTTCCGAACCGGCGCGGTGAGGAAGTGCTTGCCGACGAGGTACTGCTCGGAGGAGCTGTCGCGGGAGGCGTCGGGGCGCATCGACCGGACGTACTGGAACTCTCGTTCCATGTCGGCGCGGAGGTCCGCGACGTCCGGGCCGTCGAACACCTTCACGGCGAAGTCGCCGCCGGTCGCGAGCAGTTCCTGTGCGACCTCGAACGCCTGCCGGGCGAGGTAGACGGAGCGGGCGTGGTCCAGCGAGTACTCGCCGGTCATGTTCGGCGCCATGTCGGAGACGACGGCGTCGGCCCCTCGCTCGCCGATGACGGCCGTTAACTCTTCTTTCGTCTCGTCTTCGGTCATGTCGCCGCGAATCGTCTGGACGTTGTCGCGGTCGATACCGCGGATTCGCTGGAGGTCGACGCCGACGACCTTGCCGTGGTCGCCGACCGCCTCGGAGGCGACCTGCAGCCACCCGCCCGGGGCGGCACCGAGGTCGACGACGGTGTTGCCGGGGCCGAACAGGCCCGCGTCCCCGTCGAGTTGTTTCAGCTTGTAGGCCGAACGGGCGCGGTAGCCCTCCTGTTTGGCCTTGTTGTAGTAGTGGTCCTTGCGCGCCATGGTCTTGACATCAGTAGCGTATCAGGCCGTATACCGGCTTCGGCTTGCGCCGTGAATCGTGCGGAACAATGCCACGTCACGGGAGCCACGGGGGTCGAGGCGGCCGGGCTCAGTCGTCGCCGACGAGTTCGTCGAACAGCGCCGAGACGCGCCCCTCGATGTCGTCGCGAATCGCTCGAACCGCATCGAGGTCCTGTCCGTCCGGGTCGTCGAGGTCCCAGTCGCGGGCGTCACCGCGCCACGTCATCGGGCAGATACCCTCTGCCGAACAGCCCATCGTGACGACGATGTCGACGTCCATAATCTCGTCCTGCTCGATTGCGCGGGGCGTCTCGTCGGCGAGGTCGAACCCCCGCTCACCCATGACCTCGACGACCTCGTCGTGGACGTGCTCGACGGGGTCGGTACCACCGGTGACGACCTCGATTCGGTCGCCGACACCGCGCTCGTCGCGCTCCCGGCGGGCGAATGCGGTCGCCATCTGGCTCCGGCCGGCGTTCTGGACGCAGACGAAGGCGACGCGGGTCGAAGTCGCGTCGGCGTCGGCGGCGTCGCTCATCTCTCGGCACCTCGTCGGCGGGCGGCTGTCTTCGTCTCGTCGTTCGCCATAGCCGGGAGTTACACAATCAGCTATTTGAGTCCTTTGAAGCCATAGACGCCCGAAATCGGCCGATTAGCTGTATAGTCGAACAGTGACAACAACACGCATGGAGAGCAGACAGGAGGGTGGGGTGCTCGCGGGAGCGCGCACGCGGGAGAGCGTGCGAACATCATATTGCGGTGAGTCCAAATCAGGAGTATTTTTAAGACCGCTGTCGTACGACGGCACATATGTTCAAGGCCATCGTGAGCGCCGCGACGCTCCGGGACGCGCTCGACTCCGTGAGCGTCCTCGTCGACGAGTGTAAGATTCGACTCAACGAGGAGAGTCTCTCCATCCGCGCCGTCGACCCCGCGAACGTCGGCATGGTGGACCTCACCCTCGACGCGGCGGCGTTCGAATCCTACGAAGCCGACGGCGGCGTCATCGGCGTCAACCTCTCGCGCCTCGAAGAGGTCGCCGGGATGGCGGGCTCGGGCGACCTCATCCACCTCACGCTCGACGAGGAGACGCGCAAGCTCAACATCCGCATCGACGGGCTGTCGTACACGCTCGCGCTCATCGACCCCGACTCGATTCGCCAGGAACCCGACATTCCGGACCTCGACCTCGCCGCGAACATCGTCCTCGAGGGGACGCACCTCGACCGCGGTATCAAGGCGGCCGACATGGTCTCCGACCACATCCGCCTCCGCGTCGACGGCGCGGAAGAGACGTTCCACATCGAGGCCGAAGGCGACACCGACGACGTGGACCTGTCGCTTCCCCCGTCTGACCTCATCAGCATCGAAGCCGGCGCTGCCGACTCGCTGTTCTCGCTGGACTACCTGAAGGACATGAACAAGGCGATTCCGACCGACGCCGAGGTCACCGTCGAACTCGGCGAGGAGTTCCCGGTCAAGCTTCACTACCAGATCGCGGAAGGGATGGGCACCATCACGTACATGCTCGCCCCGCGCATCCAGAGCGACTGAGCGGACGTTTCGGCCACCGCGTCGTTCACCGACCATCCGAGCCGTCCCACTCGTTTCTCCTGACTCCTACCTGTCAGCGACGGCGTCGGCCGTCTCGTCCCGGCACCAGTACGGCAGTCGAACCGTCGCCGTCGTGCCGGTGTCGCCGCGACCCGCTGACTCGTCGGTCGCGTCTCCGGCTCCGCCGTCCGCTTCCTCTCGCCTGCCGCTCACGTCGAAGGAGAGGTCACCGCCGAGCGCGTCGACCGTCCACCGAACCGCCCAGAGACCGAGGCCGCTGCCGTGTTGGAGCGGTGACTCGCCGCCGGTCTCGACCACGGAGCGCTCGTAGTCGGGGACGCCCGGGCCGTCGTCTTCGACGACGACGACGAGGTCGGCGTCGACGGCCCGGACCGACACGGAGACGGTCGGGTCGTCGCCGCCGTGTTCGAGCGCGTTCTCGACGAGTTCGCGGACGAGGAGCTTCGCCGCCGATTCGCTCCCGGAGACCGACAGCGACTCGGGTGCGTCCACGTCGACCGAGCCGGCGTCGAACTCCGCGCGGACCTCGGCGACGCAGGTTCGGACCGTCGCGGCGACGTCGAAGCGGCTGCCGCCGTCGATGCCGGCCATGACCCGCTCGACGGTCCGGGCCTTCTCGCCGAGCGAGAGGAGCTTGTTCGACCGCGCCCGTATCGTGTCGGTGGGGTCGCGCTGGTCCGCCGGGAGCCGCTCTGCGAGCATGTCGGCGTAGCCGATGACGACCGTCATGTCGTTTCTGAGGTTGTGCCGGAGGACGCGGTTGAGGACTTCGAGACGCTGTCGGCGGCGGACCCGCCCCGTCACGTCGGAGACGGTGACGGTCCGGCCGAGCCGGCGGCCGTGTTGGTCCGTGACCGGCGAGAGCGTCACCTCGTAGGTCCGGCGGCGACGGTCGACCGTCACGTCCACGAGCTGTCGGTCCTCGTCGAGGTCGACGCCCGGAAGCACCGACGACAGCGGGTCGAACGCCGAGGCCGGGTCGAGGTCGAGGAGTGACGAAGCGGTCTCGTTGGCGTCGACCACGCGGTGCTCGCGGTCGAGGACGAGAATGCCGACGGCCACGTCGTCGATGGCGGCGCGGCGGCCGAGCCGACCGGTCGCCGGCGAGAGCCCGAACAGCTGGAACCGGTAGAGCGCGTGGCCGAACGTCGCGCCCGTCACGGCGAGCGCGATGGGCGTGAAGTTCACCATCTGAAGCGGGCCGATGCCGAAGGTGTGGGCGACGTGGGCGACCGTCGGCGCGGTCGAGCCGATGGCGAGGGTGACCGCCTGCTCGCGGTAGTGCGAGAGCCGTTCGACCAGCATCTCGATGATGAGGACGAGCCCGGAGCCGATGATGACGTAGCCGTACACCGCGTGGAGGTAGTACCAGAGGTTCGGGTCGAACCGCACCGTGGCCGCACCGAACACCGGCACGATGCGATAGTCGGTCCAGAGAAGGCCGTGGCTCGGATTCGTCGCCAGCGCGACGACGGTGATGGCCGGAAACACGAGGAGTCCAGCGATGAGCCGTCGCGAGAGGAGTTCGCCGCGGCCGGTGTAGGAAAGCGAGAAGGCGAACCACGCGGGCGCGATGACGGCCTGCGCGACGTCGATGGGGAGTTGGAACCAAAACCGGAGCGAAGGGTCGAACACCGTGAGCGCGACGCCGTAGGAGCCGGCCCAGAGCGCCGCCGAAAACAGGAGGACCGACAGCGACTTCGAACCGGGTTCGGTTCCCTCGCGCCAGGCGACGACCGCGATGGAGACGGAGACGAGCGCCGCGACGAGGCAGAGGACGACCAGCGGCGAGACGGCGGCGACCGAAGGCACGGGTAGACCTCAGAGTCGGCGCTCGTAACACTTGCGGGCCGCGACGACATTCGAGCGACGGTTTACCCGTATCTCGACCGCGATGTCGCGTCGCGACCGCGACATCAGGACACTCAGGGCGCTTCCGTTTCCGCCCGCGGTCGCCGCGCGACGGACGCGAGGATGTAGACCACGGGCACGATGAGCGCGGCCCCGACGACGAACGGCGACCAGTACGCGAGGACGTACAGCGCCGCCATCGACGGCGGGCCGAGCGTCCGGCCGAGGCTTCCCGCGCCCTGCGTGACGCCGAAGGCGTTACCCTGCTGGTCGGCCGACGCCGACGTGGAGACGAGCGTCGACAGCGAGACGTTCAGCATCCCGTTGCCGAACGACAGGAGCGCCCCGACGAAGAGGAGCGCCACGAGTTCGCGAGTGAGCCACGGCGGGCCGCCGACCGCGGGGAGCACCGCCCCGATGTCGGTCGAAAAGGGGAGCAGCGCGAGCGAGAGCAGGAGCCCGACCGCGCCGACGACCGCCAGTTTCGCCTCCGAGTACCGCCGGGCGAGTCGGCCGACGACGACCCCCTGATTCAGCGTGCCGAGCAGGCCGATGTAGGTCAGAAACAGCGCCGTCTCGGTCTCGCCGTAGCCGTACACGTCGGCCGCGAAGGGGATGAACATGACCTGAATCCCCGAGAAGGCGACCGAGACGACGAAAAAGGAGACGACGAGCCCCCGGAGGTCGTCGTCGGCGAGGGCGGTGCGGAACTGCGAGACGAGCGTCGTCGCGGGCGTGCCGGCCGGCGCGCGGGTGCGCTCCGGTTCGCGCAGGAAGACGAACGCGAAGCCGAGGCTGACGAGGCTGAGCGCCGCCGCGGTGAAACTCGGCAGCGAAAAGCGCGTCGCGGGCACGAACGACGGGAGCAGGTCGCGGGCGAGCGCGACCACCGGGTCGGAGGCCATCAGACCGCCGAGAGCCGGCCCGAAGATGAACCCGAGGCTGAACGACGCGCCGACGAGGCCGAGCGCGCCGGCCCGCCGCGTAGGTGGCGTAATGTCGGCGATGTACGCCTGCGCCGTGGCGATGTTGCCACCCATCGCGCCCGCGAGCATCCGCGAGGCGAACAGCGTCGCCACCGCGAGCCCCGTCCCGAACAGCAGGTCGATTTCGCCTGCGACGCCGAAGACCGTCCACGCGAGGACGCTCCCGACGAGCGACAGCATGATGACCGGCCGGCGGCCCCGCTGGTCGGAGATTCGACCGAGGACGGGCGCGAAGAGGAACTGCATGAGCGAGTACGACGCCGCCAGAAACCCGATGTACACGTCGCTGACGCCGAAGCTCCGGACGTAGAACGGCAGGATGGGGATGACGACCCCGAACCCGAGGAGGTCGATGAAGACGACGGCGATGACGACCGCGAGGGCGCGGCGCGTTCCCCGCGACTCCTCGGGGAACTCGGCGTCGGAAGAGACGGCGGACTCGGGGGCACTCACGACACTACACAGGTTCGAGAAACGCCTAACGGTTGCGCCGGGCGGACGGGGCGAGAGAGTCGAGGAGAACGTCGAAGACGACGCTCAGGAACGGTATCTGTCGATGACGCGCTTGGCCGAGACGGCTTTCTCCTTCCAGCCGTAGCCCGCGTCGTAGACGTGGCGCTTCTTCTCGACGAGTTCGGCTGGCGTCGCCTCCTCGAAGCCGCCGCGGTCCCACGAGCCGGTGTCGCGGAGCCAGTTGACGACGTTCTCGCGCGTCTCGGGCCACGACAGGCCGACCATCTCGTACCACGCTATCATGGCGAAGACGGCGTTGTCGTGACAGCCGGGGACGCTCCCGTACTGGTGGAGCGTCCGCATCGGTTCTCGGGTCGGCTCGGACACCTCCTCTCTGAACTCCTCGGCGGTGAGAAGCCGAAGGACGCCCGAGTTCGCTTCCGACACCCGCTCGTCGCGCTTGAGTCGGCGGAGCGCGGCCTGCTGGAGCGGCCCCCACTCACCCGGCGCTTCGCTGCGGAGCGTCTCCTCGTCGCACGGGCCGCCCGCGAGGACGGAGATGATGTCGACGTAGGCCCGCTCGACTTCGACCCATGGCGTCCCCTCGAAGCGGCAGTCGGCGTCGTGGAGACTGGTCGTGGCGCGGCAGTCCGGACACGGGTAGTCGAAGTGCGGCACGTGAGAGCCTGAGGAAGTGGTCGGTAATAGGTTGTGTGATGCGCCGTCGTCGCGGCGGAGTCTGTGTCGGGGTCACGCGACCCGTTCGCCACCGCCGAATCCGTCGCGTTTATCGGTGGGCACCCGGAACGTGGCGGTATGCGGATGCGCCCGCTCCACGCCCGATACCCGTTCTTCGCCGCGGCCAGAGAGGCGGTCGAATCGGCCGACGTCGCCATTGCGACGCTCGTCGCCGAGGACGCCCCGGCCGTCGAGCGTGGCGTCGAGCGCGTCGAACGCGCCCTCATGGAGGGCACCGTCGAACCCGACCCCGACGAGGCCTACGGGTGGGACACCCAGACGGAACTGCTCTCGTACCCCATCTCGCGCATCATCGTCTCGCTCGTCGAGACGCCCGCGGCGGTGGACAAGTACGCCCGCGCCGAGGCCGACACGGCCTACGAGCGCATGCTCGCCGACTTCGACGCCGGCGACGACGACGTCCACGGCGAGGCCCGCGCGAGCCTCGACGACTTCCTCCGCGAGTTCGACCTCGACGGCGCGGTGCGGGCCGAATCGAACCGGAACCGGAACAGCCGCCGCGCGCCCGACCACTACTGGGTCGACGTGGGGCCGTACCTCACCTACTCCGACACCGACTGGGGCGCAGAGTGGCGGCTCGTCAACCGCTCGCTGGCCGACGGGGCGGTCCGCGTCACCCGCGAGGAGCTCTCGGAACTGCTCCGCGAGGCGGTCCGCCGCCGAGTCGCCGAGGGGCTTCCCTTCGCCGTCCGCGGCAGCGACGCGGGCGACCGACTCGCCGACGCGCTCAAACCCCACGTCGAGCGCCTGCGGAACCTGCTTTCGGACCGCGGCGCGGTCAACGTCGTCTACGTGGACTCGGTGGACCCCGACCACTTCCCGCCCTGCGTCGAGGCGCTGTTGGCGCGGGCGCAAGACGGCGAGGACCTCCCGAACGAGGCGGCGTTCGCGCTCGCGGCGTTCCTCGTCGGCGTCGGCCTCGAACCCGAGGCGGTCGGGGGCGTCGTCGGCGACGCGAACGCCGAGGAGTTGCAAAAGCGGGCGACCGTCCTCTCGGACTCCAGCGGGTCGCAGTACGCGCCGCCGACCTGCGAGACGATGCAGGCGTACGACCTCTGTGTGAACCGCGACGACCGCTGTGACACCATCAAGCACCCGATGAAGTACTTCGAGACGGCGACGAACGACGCGGACGCGGCCGCCATGGACGAAGCCGCCGACTGACGGAGTCCGTGCTGACGACGTATCCAACCTGCGAGCCCCGCCGCTCCGTGTCGGGCGCTGGCGCGACGGCGACCGGGTCGCCGAAACCGACCGATCGGATTAGGAAGAACGCGACAGCCAAACGCCGATACCAGCCATCACGAGCACGAACGCCGTGATAGCGCCGACGAGTGCGAACCCGCCGGTGGAGATGAGTCCACTCTGGTTGTAGGTCGCACCGATGCCGACGATGAGGGCGATAAACACCCCGACCGCGACGATGGAGACGGCAATCTTCCGCCGCATCTCCGCTTCGATAGCCATGCGACGACGTATCCGCGGCCGTTCTAAAAGGTCTTCGATGGGCGGATGCCCGACGAGAGCCACTCACACGCCCGATTTTCCACGCGAAACGAGGGTTTAGGTCGTTCGAGAACCTACTCTCAGGTGACGGAAACTGACCCCAAACAGCCGCTGGTAAGGTCGGAATCCCGCACCACCATGACGCACATCGCACACACACCCGCGTCGACTCGCCGCCCGGTGCGCCGCAAGACCACGCTCCCGTCCGACGGACTGGTCGGACGCGCCCGCCGCGCCCGCGTCGAACCGATGGCCGTCCGGCCGCTCCGCGACGGGCGCTACGTCGTCGAGACCGACGGCGGCACCTACGTCGTCGACGTGGAGGCACGCACCTGCACCTGCCCCGACAACGCCATCCGGCACGCCCGCTGTAAGCACCTCCGCCGGGTCGCCATCGAAATCACCCGCGGCGAGGTCCCGCCGCCGGGCCGCCGGAGCGCCACCTGCGCCGTCTGCGGCGACGAGACGTTCGTCCCGATGGACGCGACGGGGCCCCAGCTCTGTCCCGACCACGAACACCGCGCCGGCGACCTCGTCCACGACCGCGAGAGCGGGAGCCTCCTCGTCGTCACGCGGGCGCTCGGCACCCGCGCCGACGAGACGCCGACCGAGACGGGACGCCTCGTCTCGGAGTACGAGAGCAACCGCGACTACGGCGACCACGAACCAGCCTTCGAGGCCGTGTATCTGGACTCGCTGCCGGTGAACGCCGGCCTCGCCGACCTCGGCGAACTGCATGCCTACCGGTTCCCCGCCTCGCGGCTCAGTCGCGTCGAGCGCGGGTTCGTCGGCGCTCGCACGCTCGGCGAGCGACTCGCTCGGGCGTGAGCGGAGCGCCAGAAAATCCGCGCCGCAACCTCAGTCGCCGCCGAGCTTGGTCTGAGTCGGGCCGCCGGTGAACGACTCGAAGTCCTCGCCTTCCGCCAGCGCCGTCTCCTTTTTCACGCGGTAGTTCCCGCCGTCGGTCACGTAGAGGTCGCCGGGGTGGAAGAAGTACCAGTCCTCGCGGTCGAATCGGACGGCGATGCGGGCCTTCGCGCCGAAGTTCCGCGAGAAGTAGACGAGCGCTTCGACCTCCTCGCCGCTCAGGTAGATGGGGCGACCGCTGGAGGCCTTCGCCTCGATGGCGTAGAACACCTCGCCGTTGCCCGCGAGCACGTCGGGGAGTTCGCGCGTCGTCGCGCTCCCGGAGGCGGGCGCGCGCATGACCGCGAAGCCGGCCTCGTCAAGGCGGTTGACGAGTTCGCGCTCGCGTCGGTCTCCCTTTCTGTTCGAAGACATGGTCTGGAGTCGGCCGCGGGCGGTGATAAATGGGGCGACCGGCGTCCGGGAGCGCAGTTGCCCCGGCACGGCGTCACTCGAAAAGTGGGACTGCGTCTCCCCACAGCGCCCGGAACTGGCGGTCAAGCTCGTCGACGACTGCTGCGTCCGTCACCACGACGACGCCGAGGCGGTCGGCGGCCGACTGTGGGTGCGGAATGTCGACCGACGCGACCGTCCCGTCGACGACGTCGAACGAGACCGGCAGGTGCGGCAGGCACCGGACTCGAACCGTCTGCGGCTTCGACGCCACGAGTTCCCGAAACTCGTCGGGGAGCGAGTCGAGCACGGGGTCGCTGAGGAGCAACGACACGTCGAGGTCGTCGCGAGCGCCCTCGAAGAACGCGTCGAACTCCGTGCGGAGCGTCTCCCACGAGGCCCGCTCGTACGGTGGACCGACCGCGGCCGAGACGGACCCGGTCGCCGCCCGCATGTGCTCGTGCATCGCCGTCCGCATATTGTCGCCGCCGAGGCGGCCGAGCCAGACGCTCCCGTCGGCCGGTGGCGTCGGCAGGAGGTTCGACCGGACCGCGTCGGCCACGTCGCGATACCGCGTCCACTCCTCGCGCAGTTCCGCGGCGCGCTCGGCCAGCAGTCGCTCGACCGCCGCGG
>NZ_JAMYJY010000081.1:0-17505 GCF_024136985.1 Haloferax sp. AB510 | reverse complement strand
CCGCGCCGCGGGCCCGCCGAGGCGGTCCGCGAGGCTCCCCGCGCCGATGCGGCCAACGCTTCCTGTCACCTGCGTCGCGGCGAGTACGCCGCCGGCGAGGGCGGGGCCGGTCCCGACAACGTCCTGCACGTAGAGGACCGTGTAGCCGAGCATCGAGAAGATGGACGCGCCGATGAACAGCCCGGCGGCGACGAGCGCGACGTAGGCGCGGTTGTCGCCGAGCCCGGCGAGTCGGGGGCGTTCGAGCCGGCCAGTCCCCGGATTTCCGCGGTAGCGCGTCGCGAAGACGAGCGCGTAGCCGGCGGCGAAGACGCCGATGGCCCAAAAGCCGACCTGCCACGCGGCGACGACGGCGACGCCGGTGACGACGAGCGACGATGCTCCGCTCCCGACGGTGACGCCGACCTGCTTCAGTCCCATCGCGAGGTTCTTGCTCCCGGCGGCGCGGCCGCGACGATGCCGCGGTTCGACGCCGGCATCGCGGTCGAGTAGGCCGCCCCGAGGAGCGCCACCGTCACCAACAACAGGAGGTACGACGGCGGTGCGAACGTGACGCCGACGAGCGCGACCGAGAGCGCCAGCAGGCCGACGACCATGACGGGCTTTTCGCCGTAGCCGTCGACGGCCGCGCCGCTCGGAAAGAGAAACACCGTGTAGCCGAGCAGTCCGGCGGTCAGGAACAGTCCGACCAACGACTCGGAGACCGAAAACGCGTCGCGGACGAAGCCGGTCGCCGCGAAGATGGCGTAGTAACAGAGGCTCGCGGCGGTCTGCCAGCCGGCGACCGAGCCGACGGCGCGCCACGAGCCGTCTCTCGTCTCGGCTTCCGCCTCGGCTCCCGTCACGTCACTCGTGATACGTCGGTGCGGCGGTCTCGACCGCGGCGACCGCGAGCGCTTCGAACGTCGCCTCGTCGGGGACGACCGTCACGTCGATGCCGTGGGACGCCGCGGTGTCGCGGGTCGGCGGCCCGATTGCGCCGACGACGGCGTCGTTCAGGCCGGCGATTGCCTCCTCGCGAACACCGCGCTCCGCGGCGGCGTCGAGGAAGTGTTCGACCGTGAGCGACGAGGTGAACAGGGCGGCTTCGAGGTCACCGGCCGCGGCCAGCTCGGCCGACTTCCCGGCTCCCTCGGGGCGGACGAGTCGGTAGAGCACCGTCTCGTGAACGTCCGCGCCCGCGTCGCGCAGGCCATCCGTGAGGACTGGGCTGCCGTGGTCGCTCCGGGCGACTTCGACCGTCGCGCCGTCCACGTCGGGCGCGAGGTGTTCGACCAGTCCAGCCGAGGTGTACTCGTCGGGGACGCGGTCGACCGTCCAACCCACTTCGCGAGCGGCGTCGGCGGTCGCGGGGCCGATACAGCACAGCACCGCGTCGCCGGGATTCCAGCCGGCCTCGTCGAGGAGTTCGACGCCGGTCTTGCTCGTCAGGACGACGAACGCGCCGGGTTCGGGCGTCGCGCCGGTCGGTTCGATTTCGAGCATCGGGTCGGGGACCGGGGTCGCGCCGAGCGAGTCGAGGAGTTCGACGGCGCGCTCGATGCGGTCGTCGTCGGGGCGGAAGACGGCCGCGCGGACCTGCTGGCTCATTCGTCTCCTCCGGCATCTCCCGCGGTCGGGTCGGCTTCAGCGATGGCGTCCGCGCCGCCGCCCTGCAGGAACTGCTTCACGCGGTCGCGGGTCGCCGCGACCTCGCCGATGACGGTGATTGCGGGCGGCTCGATGTCGGCCTCGTCGCGCACGTCGACGATGGTGTCGAGGGTGCCGGTGGCGACGCGCATGTCGGGCCACGTCGCCCGCTCGATGAGGGCGACGGGCGTCTCGCCGTCCATCCCCGCCTCGCGGAGTTCGGCGGTGTACAGCGGGAGTTTGCCGACGCCCATGAGGACGACGAGCGTCCCGCCGGTCGCGGCGAGCGCGTCCCAGTCGACCGCGGACTCGTCTTTCGTCGGGTCCTCGTGGCCGGTGACGAACGACACCGACGAGACGTGGTCGCGGTGGGTGACGGGGATGCCCGCCGCGCCGGCCCCGGCGACCGCCGAGGTGATGCCCGGCACGACCTCGAAGGGAATCCCGTTGTCGGCGAGATGCTCCATCTCCTCGCCGCCGCGGCCGAAGACGAACGGGTCGCCGCCCTTCAGGCGAACCACGTCGTTGCCCTCGCGGGCGAGTTCGACGAGTCGGTTGTTCGTGTACTCCTGCGGCGTCCACTCGCCGCCGGCGCGCTTGCCCACGTCCTCGCGCTTCTCGGCCGGAATCATCCCGAGAATCTCCGGGCCGGGGAGCTTGTCGTGGAGCACCACGTCGGACTCGTCGATGAGGCGGGCGGCCTTCATCGTCAGCAGTTCCGGGTCGCCCGGGCCGCTGCCGACAAGGTGGACCGTGCCGACGCCGTCACCGTCGGTCGCGTCGCCGGTCGACTGCGCGCCGGTCGACCGCTCGTCCGCCGTTCCGAATTCCGCGTCGTCGGCCGTCATCTCACTCCTCGGCCTCCTCGCGGGCGGCCTCGACTAACTGACCCGCACCGCGGTCGCGCAGGGCCGCCGCGAACTCGCGGGCGGCGTGGGCGTGGTTGCCGACCGGGAGGTCACGAGAGGTCTTGATGGCCTCCGAGCCGTCGGTCGCCAGCACCTGCACGTCGACGTGGACGTGTTCGCCCTGCAGGAGGGCGTGGACGCCGACCGGGGCGATACAGCCGCCGCCGAGTTCGGCGAGGATGGTCCGCTCGACGGTCGTCTCGACGCGGGTCCGCGGGTGGTCGAGCTTGTCGTGGATGAGGTCGATGACCTCCGAGTCCGCGGCGGTCACGGCGATGGCTCCCTGTCCGGGTGCGGGGACGAACGTCGTCCGCGGCAGGCGCTCGTAGTTCACCTTCTCCGAGAGCCCGCTGCGCTTGAGTCCAGCCTCGGCGAGGACGATGGCGTCGTACTCGGTTTCGACCTTCCGGCCGAGCGCCTGCCGTTCGAGTTCCGTGAGGCCTTCGAACCACTCGTCTGCGGTCTCGTCGAACGCCTCTTCGTGGTCGGTCTTGCCCTTCTTTTCTTGCCGCTCTTTGTCGTTTTCGACGCGGGCCTCGTGTTCGCGCTGGAGGTGCGTCGCCAGCAGTTTCTCGATGCGGGTGTCGACGTTGCCCCGGAGGGGCTCCACTTCGAGGTCCTCGCGGTAGTTCAGCAGTTGGGCCTGCCGGCGGAGCGATGACGTACCGACGACGGCTCCCTCGGGCAGGTCGTCGATGTCGTGGCCCTCGGCCGTCACGAGCACGTCGCCGGCGGGCGCGCGCTCGGGAACGCCTGCGACGACGAGGTCGGCGGGCTTCTCGGTCGGCATGTCCTTCATCGAGTGGACCGCGGCGTCGACGTCGCCGTCGAGAACGCGCTCGTCGAGCGCGCGGACGAACGCGCCGGTCTTGCCCAGTCGGTGGATGAGTTCGTCCTGAATCCGGTCGCCCGTGGTCTCGACTTCGACGAGTTCGACGTCGAGTCGGCGGCCCGCGAGCGCCCCCTGCACGCTCGCGGCCTGTGCGCGAGCGAGCGCCGACCCTCGCGTCGCCAAGCGAAGTGTTGTAGTCATACGCGTCAGTCCGGTCCCCGCGTTGAAAAGCCCTCCAGTTCGCTCCCGCGCGTCGGGTCGAACCCGAACGGAAGACCGATACAGTCCCCGCGCGACGACCCGGACGATGCCCGCCCTCGATTCGGCCGTCCGGCAGGTCGGCGACTTCGTCGTCGTCGCGCTCCTCCTGTTCGGCCTGACCTCGGTCGTCGCGCCTCTCGACCTGTTTCTCTCCTCGGTCGGCGTCGAACCGCCGTGGTTCGCCGGCCTCGTCGCGGCCGCGTTCATCGCGCTCGCGCTCCTCCTCGCGCGCCCCCTTCGCCTCCGTCTCGTCGCCCGCGTCTGGGGTATCGGCCTCGTCGTGACCGCCGTCTGGATTCCGCTGTTAGTCCTCCTCGAACTCCAAGGAAATCCAGTCGGTATCCTCGTCTCGTGGGCGGTCTGTCTCGGTGCCGGCGTCGCCCTGACCTACCCGCCGCTGTGGCGGGCGGCCGAAGCGCGACTGCGGGCCGAGTGAGTCGCGTTCGCGCCGGGTCGCAGTCGCGCGAGCGACCGTCGCTCGCACGGCCGAACCGCGTTCGTGTCGAAGTGCCGAACAGTTATCCGCCTTCGCGGCGACGCCTCCGACGTGAACAGGTCCCTCCGTCTCGCGCTCACCTTCGGCGTCGCGTTCGTCGTCGCGCTCCCGCTCGGATTCATCTTCGCGCCGGACCCGACGGGGGCCGTCCCGCTTTTCCTCACCGTCGGACTGGCCGCCGTCCTCGGACTCCCGGCGTACCTTGGGCTCTCCCGGGCGATAGCGTCGTAAAAAAGTTCTTCACGGGTCGCAGGCCGGGACGCGCCTACAGCGCTTGCTTGTACGCTTCCAGCGTCTCCTCGATGTCCTCGTCGGTGTGGGCGTAGGAGACGAACTGCGATTCGAACTGGTTCGCCGTGAGGAACACGCCCTGGTCTTTCATCTCCTGCCAGAAGACGCGCTCCCAGCGGTCAGTCTCCGCCTTCGATACGTCCGCGCCGGTCTTCGGGCAGGCGTCGTAGTTGGGACACGACTCAACCTGCGCGCAGCCGTCGGCACAGGCGTCGGCGCGCTCGGCCGTCCCGTGGCGCGTGAACACCGTCTTGAACATCGAGTCCGTGCCGACGACGGTGTACTCGGGTGCCTGGTCTTCGAGGATGTCCGTGATGCCCGACCGAAGCTTTTCGCCGAGGCGGTCGACGTGTCCGTACACGTCGTTTTCGGCGGCGTACTTCAGGTACTCGTGGCCCGCGGCCATCGTGACCGGGTGGCCCGAGAAGGTCCCCGACTGGAACACGTCGCCGCCGGGAGTGAACTGCTCGACGAGTTCGGCCTTGCCGCCGACCGCGCCGACGGGGAAGCCACCGCCGATAATCTTCCCGAACGTCGTGAGGTCGGGCGTGACGCCGAACTTGCCCTGGGCGCACTGGAGGCCGCCGACGCGGAAGCCGGTGATGACCTCGTCGAAGATGAGGAGCGCGCCGTGTTCCTCGGTCACGTCGCGGAGGGCTTCGAGATAGCCGTCGACCGGGTGGATGATGCCCGTGTTCGCCAGAATCGGCTCGGTCAGCACCGCCGCGATGTCCTCGCCGTGTTCCTCGAACACCTCGCGGACGGTCTCCTCGTCGTTGAACGGGACGGGAATAGTGTGGTCGGCGAACGACGAGGGGATGCCGGGCGTCGAGGGCTTCGCGCCGCCGGGGCCGCCCTCGACGAGCGTGGACTCCTGTGCGCCGTGGTAGCCACCCTGCATGACGACGATTTTGTCGCGGCCGGTGACGCCGCGGGCGAGGCGGACCGCCGAGACGGTCGCCTCCGTGCCGGAGTTGACGAACCGAAGCATCTCGACGGAGGGAACGTGTCGCGCGACGAACTCGGCGTGTTCGACCTCGATTTCGGTCGGCGCGCCGTACATCGGCCCGGCCGCGGCGTGCTTCTGGACCGCCGACTGGACGGGTTCGGGGGCGTCGTGGCCGTAGAGCAGCGGCCCGTAGCCCAGCACGTAGTCGACGTAGCGGTTCCCGTCGGCGTCGATGACGTGCGCGCCGTCGCCGCGCTCGACGAAGAACGGGTACGGTTGCGTCGCCCGGACGGAGGAGTTCACGCCGCCGGCGAGCACGGACAGCGCGCGGTCGTACAGCGCCCTTGACTCGTCGTGGTTCATGCGCGCCGGTTCGACCGCTCGCGGGAAAGACCTTACTGGGTCGGCCGCACCTGCCACCGGCGAACCAGTAGACGACACGGCCAGCGTGAACTGTCGGGCGTCGGGGCTGCGGCGGACCTACCGCGCCGTCCCGTCGGCAGCGGCCTCAGCGCCGTCGGCGTCGCCGGCCTCCTCGACCGACCCGGCCACGAGCAGCCCGACCGCGTCGTTGAGCGCGTGGATGCAGGCGAGCGCAACCACGTCGCGCACGAGAAGGTACATGACCGTCGTCAGGAGCGCGGGGACGGCGATTCTGGCGACCGCGCCGCGCTCCCAGCCGACGGCGTGGCTCGCGGTGAACGCGGCGAACGAGACGCCGCCCGCGAGAAGCGGACTGCCGGTGAGTTCGAGGAGTCGCTCGACGGCGTAGCCGTGGAACAGCACCTGCTCAGTGACGCCGGCGGTCCCGGCCACGAAGAGCCGGTGTCTGACCGACAGCGAGGCCAGCCCGGTCATCCCCTCGTCGAGGCCCCCCACGCCGAGTCGGTCGAAGACAGGGGTCGTCACCGCGTTCGCGGCGAACAGGACGAAGACGCCGCCGCCGACCACCGCGACGAACGCGAGGGGGTCCAGCGAGCGACCAGTCATCGAAGACAGCGGTCGCCCCTCGACGACGAGGACGTAGCCACACAGCAGGGCGAAGACGGCCCACTTGTTCGCGTCGCTGACGAGGAGGTCGGCGCGGAGGTCGTCGGGTTCGGAGAGGTACCGGTCAGCGAGGAGTCCGGCGACTGCCATTCCGAACAGCGCGACGGCGAGTCCGCCGAGGACCGCGACAGTCACCACGTGGAGCCACCGCTCATCGTCACGACGCTCGGTGCGGAGCGGAAAAACGGTTTCGCGTGGGTTCGGTTCTCGCCCCGCGAGGGGCCACCGGTACGTTCGACCGAACCGATATAACCTCGTCGCCGGCCGGAGCGACGGACGCGGAGACGGTACGAGAACCGCCGACAGAGAATGAGCGGCTCAGACCGCGTCGCGTCCGGTCTTGCCGGTGCGGACTTGGACGGCGCTCTCGACGGGGAACGTGAACACCTTTCCGTCGCCTTTCTCGCCCGTGTGGGCGGCGTCGACGATGGCGTCGACCACGTCGCCGGCCGGGATGTCGGCGACGACGCACTCGACTTTGACCTTCTGGTGGAGGTCGACGGTGTACTCCTCGCCGCGCCACTGGCTCTTCTTCGCGGGCTGAGAGCCGCGGCCGGAGACGTTGGTGACGGTGAGCGACGGCGCGCCGATTTCGGCGAGCGCGGTCTTCACATCGGAGAGCTTGTCGGGGCGGATGACGGCCATCACAAGCTTGATTTCGCCGTCGTTCGGAAGGTCGGAATCACTCATGAGTTAGTCCTCCCGGCCCGTCGTCATGAATCCATCCCCGCTCGGGACGCCGGAGCCGTCGGTGCGGATGCCGGTGTCGGCGTCGGGCGACCCGAACTCGGGGTAGGTGTCGACGCCGTGTTCGGCGGTGTCGAGGCCCTCGCGCTCGTGGTCCGAGGAGACGCGGACCTGTCCGATGGCCCGGAAGCCGCCGAAGACGACCGCGGTCGCGGCGAACGTCCAGATGGCGATGACGCCGACGCCGATGACCTGCGGGACGGCGAGCGAGACGAAGGACGCGCCGTCGTGCCACAGCGGGACGGCGAACACGGGGTAGAGGAGCGCGCCGAGGATGCCCGCGGAACCGTGAACGGGGAAGACCGCGCACACGTCGTCGATGTGGAGGCGTTTTTCGACGAACTCGAAGACGACCGGGAGCTGCGCGCCGGCGAGGAGGCCGACGACAAGCGCGCCCGGCCAGACGATGTCGTCCGCGATGGCGGTGACGCCGACGAGTCCGGCGAGGAGGCCGTTTGCGACGTAGAGCGTGTCGACCTTACCGGTCTTGTACATGGCGACCCCGCCAGCGCCGATTGCGCCGGCGGCCATGCCGAGGGTCGTCACGAGGGCGACGCGCCCCACGAAGGCGAACGAGCCGAGCGTGACCGCGCCGTCGGCGTACGCGAGGGGTGCGGCGGCGGTGCCGACGTTGAAGCCGTACCAGCCGAACGCGAGGATGAGCGTGCCGAGGACGGCGAACGTGATGGAGTGACCGGGGATGACGTTCGCCGTGCCGTCGGGCTTGAAGCGGTTCATGCGCGGGCCGATAATCCACGCCGCGGTGAGGCCGGCGATGCCGCCCATGCCGTGGACGATCATGCCGCCGGCGAAGTCGTGGAAGCCGAGGGCGTCGAGGAAGCCGCCGCCCCAGGTGAAGCCGACGACGACGGGGTAGATGACGCCCGCGATGAGGATGGTGTACGTGAGGTACGCGCGGAGTCGGGCGCGGCCCGCCACGGCACCGGAGACGATGGTGGCGGCGGTCATGGCGAAGACGGCGCCGAAGAGCCAGTCGACCCACGCCGTCGTCGCCGACGCCTCGGGCGCGTAGAGGCTCATGAACGCCCCGGAAATCGTCGTTGCGGGGCCGCCCGTGAAGGCGGCGACGATGGACGACACAGCCGCGCCGAGCAGGAAGAACACGATGACGCCGATACTCCACGTCAGCAGGTTCTTGGTCAGTTGGTTGGCGACGTTCTTCGCGCGGACCTGCCCGGCTTCGAGCATGGCGAAGCCGGCGTGCATGAAGAAGATGAGGAACGTGACCGTGAGGACCCACACGAGGTTCACGCCCTCGACGACCGAGGCGAGGTCGGCCTGCAGGGGTGTCAACATACGATGCCTCCGGCGAGCGGTTCGAGTTCTGAAGTTGGACAGTCGTTCATATTGGTGCTCGATTCGCGACCGAATGTCTCGCGAACCATGAGAGATGCTATCTACAGACGTTCATATAACGGTTCGCGTTGACAAACGTCTACAAAAGCGCGTTCTGAGAGACGTATGTCCGATATAGGATGATGTATGTGTTGTATAAGGGCGTAAGGCTAGCACTCAGTAAACAAATATTGCCACACAATCCTACGAATGTAGTGTAGTATTAGTAATAGGAATAGTTCGGGGCGTTCGTCGAACCCCAGTCGGGTGCGCACTCACGCGGGCTGCGGCGGGAGTGGCAAACAGAGACTTCGAGTCGGTTTCGGTCGTCGGTGCGCGCTCAGACTGCCGGGTTGCCCTCCTTACCGGTTCGGACTTGGACGGCGCTCTCGACGGGGAGAACGAACACCTTTCCGTCACCTTTCTCACCCGTATGGGCGGACTCGGCGATGGCTTCGACTACGTCGTCGACGGGGATGTCGGCGACGACGCACTCGACTTTGACCTTCTGGTGGAGGTCGACGGTGTACTCCTCGCCGCGCCACTGGCTCTTCTTCGCGGGCTGAGAGCCGCGGCCGGAGACGTTGGTGACGGTGAGCGACGGCGCGCCCGCCTCCGCGAGCGCGGTCTTCACATCCGAGAGCTTGTCGGGGCGGATGATGGCCATTACCATCTTGATGCCCTGTTCTTCGTCGCTCATTGGCTGTCACCTCCGTTGGCTTCGACGGTCTCGTCTTCCGCGACGCCGCCGTCGGTGCGCACGTTGCTGCCGCCGTCGGTCGCCGTGGGCGAGCCGAGCGCGCCGTCGGGACCCGCGTCGCCGACGAATTCGGGGTAGACCGAGACGCCGTGTTCGCCGACGTCGAGGCCTTCGACTTCCTCTTCTTCCGAGACGCGGAGGCCGAAGACGGCGTCCGCGATGGCGAAGACGACCGCCGAGGCGAGGATGGTCCACGCGGCGATGACGACCACGCCGATGACCTGCATCACGAGTTGCGTGCCGGAGAAGCCGCTAACTGCGAAGACAGGAATGAGTGCCGTGCCGACCGCGCCCGCGACGCCGTGGACGGCGAAGACGCCACACACGTCGTCGATTTTGAGCGAGTCGACGGTCCAGCGGTACGCCGGCAGGACGATTGCGCCGCCGAGCGCGCCGAGGATGAGGCCGCCCCACCACGTGACGTGGGGGACGGCGCCGGTGACTGCGACGAGACCGGCGAGCAGGCCGTTGGCCATCCAGAGGGGGTCGGGCTTGCCCTGGTAGCTCGTCGAGACGATCATCGCGGCGACCGCGCCGGCGCCCATGCCGAGGGTCGTCACGAGGGCGACGCGACCGAGCGCGGCACCCATGAACTCCAGACCGCCGCTTTCGGTGGTCGCGAGGACCGTCGCCTGCGTGCCGACGTTGAAGCCGTACCAGCCGAACGCGAGGATGAGCGTGCCGAGGACGGCGAGCAGCATCGAGTGGCCCGGGATGGGTTGGCTGTCGCCGTTGGCGTCGAAGCGGCCCTTACGCGGGCCGACCATCTTCGCGCCGACGAGGCCGGCGATGCCGCCGCACATGTGGACGACGGTCGCGCCGGCGAAGTCGAGGTAGCCGACACCGAGTGCGGCACCGATGTAACCGCTCCCCGAGAGGAGGCCGCCGGACCACGTCATGCCCTGCACGACGGGGTAGATGAACCCCGTGATGGTCGCCGCGAAGACGATGTACGCGCGGAAGTCCATGCGTTCTGCGACCGCGCCGGAGACGATGGTGGCGGCGGTCATGGCGAAGACGGCGCCGAAGAGCCAGTCAATCCACGCGCCGGAGTCGCCGATGTACGAGAACGCGGCGGCGACGTCGAAGCCGCCGGGCGACGTGAGGCCGCCGACGATTGTCGCGACCCCCGCGCCGACGAGGAAGTAGACGAGCACGCCGAGCGCCCAGTCCGTCATGTTCTTCATCAGTACGTTGCCCACGTTCTTCGCGCGTACCTGCCCTGCCTCTAAGAGCGCGAAGCCCGGCTGCATGAAGAAGATGAGGAACGAGACGACGAGGATCCAGACGTAGTTGACCCCCTGCGCGATAACGCTCGGGTCGACCTGCAGTGGAATCACGACTGCCCACCCCATGCGGCCACGAGTGACCGTTCAGCTACTTTTGCTCCGTATCCGTGTGGATTCTGGTGCTTCATCACGGTTCGGCTTCATGGTGAGTTAGTACATAAAGTGTGGGGTTGATTTTGTCAAATTTAGTGGGACGTAATACCACAACTGCACAAAATAGGCTAGAATATTACGCATATAAGGTTGTATATCGTCCAAGGATTTTGATATTCTCGGATATTCTGTGGACGAACGTTCAGGAAAATGTTGCCTAACAAGTGTGTTTTGGCCGTGCGCACCGAGGTATCGTGTCACGTGGTTCGGTGTTCGAACTGGCGGGTTCGGGGCGTTCGACTCGGCCGTCGACGCCTCAGTCGAGCTGCCGCGCCACGCGCTCCGCGAAGTACGTGATGATGAGGTCCGCGCCCGCCCGTTTCATCGACAGGAGCGACTCGCGGGCGACCTCGTCGAGGTCGAGCCAGCCCTTCTCGGCGGCGGCGTGGAGCATCGCGTACTCGCCGGAGACGTTGTAGGCGGCGACCGGGTGGTCGTAGCCCTCGCGGATGGCGCGGACGATGTCGAGGTACGGCAGGCCCGGTTTGACCATCAGCACGTCCGCGCCCTGTTCCACGTCGAGCGCGACCTCGCGCAGCGCCTCGCGGGCGTTCGCGGGATCCATCTGGTAGTGTCGTCGGTCGCCGAAGGCCGGCGCGCCGTCGGCCGCGTCGCGAAAGGGGCCGTAGAAGGCGCTCTCGTACTTCGCGGCGTAGGACATGATGGGCACCTCGTCGCGGCCGGCGTCGTCGAGGGCGGCGCGAATCGCGCCGACCATCCCGTCCATCGAGGCCGAGGGGGCGACCATGTCCGCGCCCGCCTCGGCGTGGGAAACGGCCGTCTTCGCGAGCAGGTCGAGGGTCGGCCCGTTTTCCACCGTCAGCGTCGGGTCGTCCTCGGCGTGGTCCTCCAGCACTCCGCAGTGGCCGTGGTCGGTGTACTCGCAGAGACACACGTCGGTGATGACGTAGGCGTCGGTCTCGGCGGTGATGGCTCGGACGGCCTCCTGTACGACTCCGTCTCTCGCGTACGCGCGCGTGCCTTCGGGGTCTTTCGACTCGGGGATGCCGAAGACGATGACGGCCTCGACGCCCGCCTCGCGGACCTCGGCGACGCGGTCGGCGGCCTCGTCGACCGGCACGCGCTCGTGGCCCGGCATGGACTCGATGGGGACGCGCTCGTCGGTCGTCGCGTCCACGAAGACGGGCGCGACGAGGTCGGTCGCGTCGAGGGTCGTCTCCGAGACGAGCGGGCGAATCCCGTCGGTTCGAAGCCTTCGGGGACGGTCGGTGAACTCCATACGCGGGGTTCGGTTGGCGGCGGCAAAATGCCGTCGCTCCCGTCGCTTCGCGCCAGGTTAGCAAACCCATAATGAACACGGTGTCGTTCGAACCGCGCACACGACATGAGCGCCTTCACCGCCCAACTCCCCGACGTCATTCGGGAGCTCCTCGCTTCCGACCTCGCTCTCGTCGCCCTCTTTTTCGTGTTCGTGCTTGAGGGCGCGATGCTCCTCTACGTCGCGCCGAGCGAACTCCTCGTGCCCGGGGCGCTGGCGCTGGTCGGCGAACGACTGTTACTCCCGATTCTCGGCGTCGCCGTACTCGGCGCGACGGTCGGTCAGGTCGCGCTGTTCTTCGTCGCCAAGCGGGGCGGCCGCGAGTACCTCCTGTCGCGGTCGTGGTTCCGCGTCAGCGAGGACTCCCTCGACCGGTTCGACGGCTGGTTCGACCGCTGGGGCCCGGTCGTCGTCCCGCTGAGTAACGCGATGCTGTTCACGCGCGGGATGCTCACCGTTCCGGCCGGCCTCTCGGGTATGTCGGCGAAGCGGTTCGTCGCCCTCTCGGCAGTCGGAACCGTCGCGTTCGAGAGCGCGCTCGCGGCGCTGTACGTGTTCGGCGGTCAGGTTCTCGCGTGACCGACCGCTCCGTCGCGGGGAGCGTTCGGCGTCGCGGGTAGGAAGGCGTTAGTGGAGGGACACCTGCTAACCGGCCGCTACGTTGTTCGATTAATGTCGAGTTTTTCCTTCAGGGCGGCGAGTTCCTCGGATTCGGCGAGTTCCTCGACCCGCTTGCGGAAGTGTCGCTCGCAGAGACCGACCTTAATGTGGTCCTTCTCCGCGGCGTATGCGGCCTCACGGTCGCAGTAGTGACACTGCATATCCCCCCTTCAGTTCCGATAGGATTTAACTCTACGCCCCACGGCACGTTCGGCGTTATTCACGGACTAACACGGTTAGAGGCCGTCTACCGCGGCGGCGAATCGGGTGAAGTCGGCCGCCGGCGGTCCGGCGCGCCCGAGCGTCTCGTCGTGGGCGTCGCTTCCGCCCGTGGCGAGCAGGTCGTAGCGCTCGATGGCCTCGTCCACGAGACCGCAGTCGACCGCGAAGCCGTAGGGATAGTAGCGTTCGACGGCGTCGAGGTCGGCACAGAGGTCGAGCGCGCCGGCGGGGTCGCGGTAGCGGAACGGATGCGCGAGGCCGACCACGTCGCAGGCGTCCCGGAGGGCCGCCACGCCGTCGTCGAACGTCGGGAGTTCGCGCGCGACGTAGCAGGGGCCGTCCGCGCCGATGAGCTCGTCGAACGCCCCTTGGTAGTCGTAGGGAGCGTCGCTGGCGTCGATAGCGCGGGCGACGTGCGGCCGACCGACGCCGTCGTGGATATCGATGTCGAGGCTGACTCCAGTTTCTTCCTCGACCGCCGCGACGATTTCGCTGGCGCGCTCCACGCGGTTCCGTTGGAGGCGTTCGACCGTCTCGACGAGGGCGGGCCGCTCTCTGAGGCCGTAGCCGAGGAGGTCGACCCGGCGGTCGCCCGCGTCGACGCGCAGTTCGATGCCCCGGACGATAGTCACGCCGTTGCGTTCGACAACCGGTGCGTCGAGGTCCGGGTGGTAGCGGTCGTGGTCCGTCACGGCCACCACGTCCACCCCGCCTGCGCGGGCGGCGGTCGGGAGCGCATCCACGGTGAGCCGGCCGTCCGAGGCGGTCGTGTGGAGATGGAGGTCCGCGACCGGCGGGCTGTCGTCCATGCAACTGGTCGGGGCGAGGGGCAGACAAACGTTGCGCCCGATCCATCATTAAGGACGATTAAAGACTGCAAGGGCACTAATCAAATACATGGAAAATCATTAAGAATGATGCCGGCACAGATGTGGGTGTAATGCGCCTGAACGGACTCGGCGACGCCATCGATCGCCACGAATACCCGATTAGCTCGACCGACTTCGCCCAACGCTACGGCGACGAAGTAATCGAGCTCCAGAACGGTCAGGAGACTGTCGCACAGATCCTGGCCCGTCTCGGCGACGAGACGTACACGTGCCCGCAGGACGTGCGGGACGCCCTCTTCACCGGCGTCGGCCACGAGGCGATTGGTCGTCGATACTACAGCGACCGCGACCCGTCCCCGCTCGGTGAGAACGGACCCGAGATGGTCTCGTTCTGAGGCCGGTTCTCGTCGCGTCTCGATTTTTCTTCTGACCGCGACCCGTGAGCCGTCGGCTCAGGGTCGGATTCGGCGTCCTCGACCGCGCGCCCGCAATGCGCTCGATCCACAACCCGACCAGAACGAACGTCAGTCAGCGAGCCACGGCAGGTCCACCGGGACCGACCCCTTCGAGTAGCCTTCGACGTGCCCCGACGGGCGGAGCCGGAAGACCACCGCGGGTCGGTGCCGCACGTCGGGCTTCTCGCCCATGATGGCGGACCAGTCGTCGTCGGGGAACGACGAGCAGTCGACGAACAGGGTCACGCCGCCGCCGTGTTCGGCGAGCTGGCCCTCGCCGTTGGTCTTGGTCTGTGCCGTGTCCCGAATCGCGGCGATGGGGTTGCTCACGGAGCGTCGGTTCGGCGGGAGCGGCCGCGTCACCTCGATGAGCGCGCCGCCCGCGGGGGTGTTCTCCGCCCGGAAGTCGATGGAGTGGCCGGTCGTCACGGCGATTTCGGGCGTGATGTCGTACCCCGCCTCGTCGAGGAGATACGCCACGTCGAACTCGCCCATCGCCGCGGCCATCCGTATCGGGTCGAAGTACTCCGAGGTGCCGAGCTTTCCGGCCATGACCTCGCGGTACTCGTCGAGGACGCCCGTGGCGAAGAACGACTCGTAGAACTCCAGGGCCTCCTCGCGGGTCGCGTCCGGGAAGCCCGCCGCGTGGTCGTGGAAGAACTCGCGGGTCGTCTCGCGGCCGTCCTTCGAGAGGAACACCGGGAGGAAGAACCACGAGAGGTGCGGATAGGGCTTCAACCACGGCGACTGGTCGAACAGCTCGGCGATGAGTTCGCGCTGGGCCCACCGGGAGACCTCGAAGGGAGCCTCGTCGAAGCCCTCCTTGTCGGTCCGCCACAGCGAACTCGGCGTCTCTGTGTTGCCTATCCAGTAGGCGTGGTCGTCGGTCCACGCGAAGAGGGCGGTGTCGCCGTTGTCCATGTCGAACCGACGGGCCTCGTACCCCTCGGGCGGTGCGTACCACGGTGCACCCATCTCGGCGCCGAGGTTGGCGTCGAGCGGCTGGAAGATGTCGCGGGTGATGCGCGAGTCGTCCCAGCGTCCGGGGGCGTAACGAAAGCGAAGCGGGCGTGCCACACACGGTGTAGTTCGGCGATTGTTTTTACCCTTTCCTGCCGCGGGGCCCGTTTTCACCGGTCCCCTACCCCTTCTGACCCCCGCCCGGCTGAGTATCACGATTGTGAATCTCTCCGATAGCTATATGTGGCACACACCCACATGGTAAGTCGAACCATGTCAATGGGGGCATACGACGAAGCCGAACACGAACGCCGCGAGCGGATGACGAGCCAGGTCGAACCCGGGACCGACGACGACCGGAAGACCTACCGTGGGAGCGTCGAGTACGACTCCGGCGACTCGACCGACGCGCTGCTCGAACAGTTCAAGCAGATGAAGTCCGACGACTGACCCGGTCCCTCTCCTGTTCCTGCGTACCTCACGTCCTCGTTAGCGCCGCCGCCGTCACCGACACGACGGTCACGGCGACGACGTGCCCGCCGACCGCGAAGAGGAGTACCGGCTGGTCAGCGATGAACGGGAGCAACAGCAACTGCGCGACCGCGAAGCCGACGTTCAGCAGGTTCACCCGCCTGACCGTCCCGGCGGTCGGGCCGTCGAACCGGTAGCGGACCGCCCCCCAGAGGCCGACGACGGCCGCCCACCACGACGTGCCGATTCGGTAACAGAGGTCCCAGAGGACGAGTAGCGTCAGGTAGACGACCACGACCGGCGGTTCGGGGCCGAACAGCGTCGTCATGAGCGGCGTCCCCGGTTGCTGCGGGTCGAAGACAAACAGGTGCGTCACGAGCGCGACGAACGCGAGTACGCCCAGCACGACCTCGATGCTCGACCCGAACAGCAGGCGACGATAGGGCGCGGGCACCCTCGCGGCGCGGGTCCACTCGCCCATGCGGAGCATCACGACGCTCCCCGCGGCCGCGACCACGATGGCCGCGGTGCCCGCGACCGCCGCGGCCCACAGGTCGTACACCCACGCGAAGAAGAGCACCGCGACCTCGAAGACGGCGATTTGGAGGGCGATGGCTCCCGCCTCGCCGATTCTCACGCCCGGGAGCGCGCCGACGATGCTCTCGTACACCCACGTTTCGCCGTACTCCGGGGCGTCGTTCATATCCCGCTCCTACGGCCCCGCGGTATATCAATCGCCGCCGCACTCGGGGCGCTCGGGGCACGCTGGCGGGCGGTTCGCGTCCCGCTCACGTCGGGGTCGTCGACGCCGGCTCGACGGCTCGTTCCCGCAGTTCGCGCTCCTCACGGAGCGCCCGCTCGACCGCGGCGTCGAACGGCATCTCGTCCACCTCGACGATGTCGCGGATGCGGTCGTCGCCGACGATAACGGGGTTTTTCAGCCCCTCGATGAGCGGTCGGGCGACCCCCGTGTCCACGTCGGTGACGAGCCCGATCCAGTACGACGAGAGCCGCGGCGTCAACACGGGCACGGCGACGATTCGGGGCGCGTGGCCCAACTGCGCGCCAACGCGCTGGAGCATCTCCCGATAGGTGAGCACGTCCGGGCCGCCGATTTCGTAGGTCTCGCCCGCCGTTTCGGGGTGGTTGAGGACGCCGGCGAGGTAGGCGACCACGTCCGCGATGGCGATGGGTTGGCACCGCGTCTCGACCCACTGCGGCGTCACCATGACCGGGAGGCGCTTGGCGAGTTGCCGGACCATCTCGAAACTCGCGCTCCCCGCGCCGACGATGATGGCCGCCCGGAGGGTCGTCAGTTCGGGCGACCCCGCGGCGAGGATGTGTTCGACCTCGCGGCGCGACCGCAGGTGCGGCGAGAGCTGGTCGCGGTCCTCGCCGAGACCGCCGAGGTAGACGATTCGTCCGACTCCGGCGGACTCGGCGGCGTCGACGAAGTTGCGGGCGGCGAGTCGGTCGCGCGCCTCGAAGTCGCCGCCGGAGTGCATCGAGTGGATGAGGTAGTACGCCGCGTCGACGCCCGCCATCGCGGGGGCGAGCGTCGCCGGTTCGAAGATGTCGCCTTCGACTACGTCCACGTCCGGCGGACCGTCGTAGCGCGCCGCGTCGCGGACGAAGACGACCACGTCGTGGCCGGCGTCGAGGAGGAGGGGCACGAGGTGCCGGCCGACGAATCCGGTCGCACCGGTCACGAGCACTTTCATGCTGTTCGATAACGCCGCGCACGATGTTAACGTATCGCCCGCCCGACCGGGAACTGTCCGTTGCCCACTCGCCGGCCCGCCGTCCGGCCGCGGGTCAGTCGTCGCCGCGAACCGCGTCCCAGCCGGGGGTTTCCGGCGCGCCGCGAGCGACTTCGACCTCGTCGGGGTCAGGTGCTCCGTCGGCCG
>NZ_JAMYJY010000080.1:0-17697 GCF_024136985.1 Haloferax sp. AB510 | reverse complement strand
GCCGCGAGGGGCGCGACGGCGTCCGGGCGGGCCTCGTCCGAGAGGGCGTCCGCGAGGCGCTGGGCCACGGTGTCGGCCTCGTCGCCGTCGAGAATCGTCAGCTCCTCGGTCTCGATCTGGAGTTCGCCGCGGCGGCGCTCGACCTCGCCGTCGATGCGGACGTAGTCGCCCACTTCGACTTCGGGGTACGCGCGGACGCCGGCCTCGACGAAGGCCGCGCAGTCGGCGATGGCCGTCTCGTCGCGGAGTTCGAACACCGTCGGGCCGCCGGTCTGGCGGACGCTTGCGATTTCGCCCTCGACGCGAATCACGTCGCCGACGCGGTCGTCGATGCTGGCGAGCGTCACGCGCTCTGCCTCGTCAGCGTCGGCGTCAGCCTCGGTCTCGGCTTCCTGCTCGGCGTCGGTGTCGTCCTGTTCGGGCTCCGACTCAGGCTCGGGTTCGCTTTCGGGTTCCGCTTCGAGGTCCTGCTCGGACTCGCCGTTGGCGGCGATGTCGTCGACGATATCGCCGGCGGTCGGCGCGCGGTCCTCGTCTCCGGCGTCGGACTCGGACGCGGCGTCCTGTTCGGGCTCAGATTCGGCTTCCTGTTCGGGTTCCTGTTCGGGTTCGGACTCGGCCGTCTCGGACGACGTGCTCGCGCCGACGGGCTTCGTCGTCTTGCCCGTCTTCGGGCGCGTCTTGACGGTCGCTGGACCGCTGCTCTCGGCTTCCTTCTCGACGGGCTGGCCGTCGGCGTCGCCGTCGGGGTCGTGGATGCGAGCGCCGCGGAACTCCGAGTCGGACTGGCGAATCGACCAGCCGAGGTCGATGTTGCCGTTGTCGCGGACGTTCTTCACTTGGACGAACACCTCGTCGCCCGGCTCCCATTCGAGGGATTCGAGGCGGCGGTCGAGTTCGCTGCGGTGCAGAAGTCCGGTCACGTTCGAAGCGAGGTCAACGAAGACACCGAAGTCGGCGTACCCGTCGACGGTGCCTTTGTAAAATCGGCCGGGGACGAGCTGGTGGGGGCTATTGCCCCGGAATTCGAACCAGACGTCCTCCTCGTGCGTAATCCAATCCATTGCGTTGAGCAAACAACCCCTAACTAAAACGATTGTCGAAAAACGCTCAGAAGGAGAGTAGCGCGTGCACGGGCGGAAAAACGGCGCTCCGTCGGTCAAAACGGGGGAATTCGAGGCGAGGTTCGACTCAGACGAGCGCGAGCGCCGCGGCGAGTTCCGAGAGGGCGCGGAAGCCGCCGAAGGCGTAGCCGAACACCACGCCGGCGGGGACGGCCGCGGCGAGCGCCGCCTTTGGAACCGTCGTCTGGTGGACCTCGCTGATGCCGACGATGAGGAGGACCGCGCCGTAGACGGCGCACAGCGCGCGGACGCCGGGAATCGGGAGGCTGGCGAAGGCGCACGGCGCGGCGGCGTAGGCGATGACCTGCACCGTCTCGCTCACCCCCGCGCGGCGGGACAAAAGCGGGATGAGAAGCGCCGTCTGGATGGCCGCCGTCAGGTGGAGGAGCGCCGGCGCGACGAACAGCGCGACGACGAGCAGGGCGACGAGCGCGGAGACGAGCGGGCCGCCCTCGATGGCCGGAATCGTCGCCGGCGCGAGGGCGAACCCGAGCCCCTGGTAGACGAGCGCAACCGCGATGGCGAACACCAGTCCGGGCGCTTGGTCGCCGGGCGCGACCCCGTCGCGGAAGAACTGACGAGGGCGGACGACCACGGCGAGCCACGCGCGGAGGAGACCGGTCAGCCCGCGGTCGCGGCCCTCCCGTGGGGTTTCGACCCAAGTAGTCACGCTAGCCTCTAGTCCCGCCGGAGGGTATGACAGTTCCGGCACCGCGCCTCGTAGGACTCCTCCGCGCCGACGAGGATGGTCGGGTCGTCGACGTGGGCCGGCTCACCGTCGATGAGTCGCTGGTTTCGGGTCGCCGGCTCGCCGCAGATGGTGCAGATAGCTTGGAGCTTGTCGACGTACTCGGCGAGCGCCATCAGTTGGGGGACCGGTTCGAACGGTTCGGCGCGGAACGTCTGGTCGGTTCCCGAGACGACGACGCGCTTGCCGTCGGCGGCCAGCGCCTCGCACACGTCGACCAGCTCGGCCGAGAAGAAGTTCGCCTCGTCGATGGCGACCACGTCCTCACCGTTGAGTTCCTCGGCGATTTGCCAGACGCCCTCGCCCTCGGAAGGGACGACGCTCGCCTCCCACGAACGACCGGCGTGAGAGCCGACCGTCGTCTCGCCGTAGCGGTCGTCGAGCTGGGGTTTGAACACCGAGATCTCCTGTCCCGCGATTTCGGCCCGGCGGAGGCGTCGAAGGAGCTCCTCCGTCTTCCCCGAGAACATAGAGCCGGAGATGACCTCTATCCATCCGCTCTGCGTGATGGCGTGCATATCCTGACTGGGGGACGAGGAGGGTCAAAACGATTGTTCATCTGCCGCGACGGTCGGGCGTCGAGACGGGTCGGCCCACCGAACCGTCGCCGCGTTCGAAACAGCGCGTGACGGCGGCTCAGTCGTCCGCTCCGACGTTCTCGCCGCTTTCGAACGTCGGCGGCTCGGGCTCGATGTTGGCGTAGACGACCGCGTCGCGGCCGAGTCGCTCGACCCGCTTGCGCAGGTCCTCGCTCGCGAGGTCGTCGCCGTCGAACGACGAGGAGACACGGGGAATCGCGACCTGATGGGGGAGCACCCACGAGTTCAGCGACCGGCAGACCGACCGGAGGTGTTCGAGGGCGGTCACGGGGAACGAGCCGCCGGCGACGGCGAGGAGGCCCACGGTCTTCTCGCCGAACTCGTCGAAGCCGCAGTAGTCGAGGGCGTTCTTGAGGACGCCGGAGTACGAGCCGTGGTAGACCGGCGTGCCGAGGATGACCGCGTCCGCGCCGTCGACGACGCTGCGGAGTTCGGCCGAATCCCCTTGCTCGTCGTAGTCGGCATCGAGCGGCGGAAGGTCGTACTCGCGGAGGTCCACGAGTTCCGTCGTACCGCCGGCGGCCGACGCACCGACGAGAGCGTGTTCGAGCGCCAATCTGGTGTAGCTGTGGTCGCGGAGACTGCCGCAGATGGCGACTACGTGTGGCTGCGTCATACCCTGTATCTCCGAGAGCGCCGTGAAAATCTCGTCGGCCGCACTCGGCCGTGCCGGACGGACACAACACACAGGGACCCAGGGTGCGAAAACCAACCGTGAACGTCGTCTTCCACGTCTCCAGCGCCGACCTCGGCGACTGGCGGCACGCCATCCGCAACGTCCGAAACCTGCTCGACGACGAGACGGTCGAGACGGGCGAGGTCACGCTCCTCGCCAACGGCGACGCGGCGCTCCTCTTTCTCGCCGACTCGCCCGTCCGCGACCGCCTCGATCCGCTGTTCGAGGCCGGCGTTCGCTGTTGCGCCTGTCGGAACTCCCTCGATGGCCGCGGCATCGACACCGACCAACTGGCCGACGGCGTCGAGGTCGTTCCCTCGGGCGTCGGCGAACTCGTGACGCGACAGGCCGCGGGCGACGCCTATCTGAAGGTGCCGTAAGCGTCGGCGCGCGTCACCCCGAACCGACGAACTCCCGGAGCACCGTCGCCTCGGCCTTTCGGAGTAGCTCGCCGGCCGTACTCGTCGAGCAGTCGAGCGCGTCGGCCACGTCCGCGACCGACCCCTCGCGAGGGATTTCGTAGTAGCCGGTCGAGACCGCGGTCTCCAGCGCGGCCCGCTGTCGGTCGGTGAGCTGCGAGGGAGACCGCCGCCGGTCGAAGGGTTGCACGCGCTCGACCGTGAGGTCGCCGAGCGCTGCGATGTCGTCGTAAAACGCGCTGAGCGCCGACACCTCCCCGACCGCCTCGAACCGGACGGATCCGGTGGCGTGGAACACCACCGGCGGGAGGAAGATCACCCGCGAGTCGGCGATGACTCCGAGAAGCGGGTCCGCGAACTCGTAGTCGCGCTGGTGGAGGAAGCCGTAGGTCCCCTCCGCGCCCTCGACGAAGTGCGCCCGAACGAGCGAATCGACGCCCGAAACGAGCGCGTCGGCCGCGTCTCGGTCGCCGTCGAACCAGAACAGCGTCGTCGCGTCGGCCGTCGGACTCCACATCAACAGCTCCGCCCGGTCGACCGGCGAGTCGCGCATCATCCCGCGCTGGAGCGGGTGGACCAGTCGGTCCGGGTAGTCGACCGAGAACTGGGCGTGTTTCATTCCGTTTCGACCGACCGTTTTTCGGTCCGGTATATCAAACGCGGTGGTGCGATTCGGCGGCGGCGGTCGACCCCGGAGAGGCGTCCGAAGCATCCGGGTCGAGCGACCCCGCGGCACGGCACTGTTCGTCCAGCGCGTCGGGGACGCTTCGGAGGAGCGTCCGGAGGTGATCTGCGCCACGCACCTCTCGAAGCCGCGCGCCGGATATCTCGGATTCGAGGCGTCTCGCGCCGGCTATCGGGACGTTCGTGTCTGCGTCGCCGTGCCACAGAGACACGTTGGCCTCGATGTCGTCGAAGGGAATCCCCCACGGCGCGGCCGCGGCCCGGAAGTCGTCGACTACGCCCCGCCGCGAGCGACTGACCCCTGCAACGAAGTCGTCTCGCACCACTGCGGCGACCCCCTCTGGAACCGCTCCGGCCGCGTCGTCGGCCGTGTACTGCGCGACGACGACCGAGGGGTCGAGTCTGTCGGCGAGCCACGCCTGTCCGCGGAAGAGATAGCCGAGGAGCGCCGGCACGTTCGTCGCCAGCCACGACAGGAGTCGTTGCGTGCCGGGCGTCTCCTCGCGCGCTCCCGGGGGAACCGCCCCCGCGACGACGCTCACGTGCCGAACCCTGTCCGGTCGCGCCGACGCGACAGCCAACGCGTCGCGGCTCCCACCGGAGAACGCGACGACCCCCGCCGATTGCGCGCCGATGTCGTCGAGAAGCGCATCGAAGAAGTCCGCGGGTGCAAGTGCCGCGGACCGCTGGCTCGACTCGCCCGATTCCTCGGGTATCGGGCGCGGCGACGACAGCCCGTAGCCGGGTCTGTCGGGGGCGAGGACTCTGATTCCGCGCTCCTCGGCCGGCGCGTCGAACAGCGCCCCGAGCAGGCGCGACCCCGGCGCGCCGTGGAGAAACACGACCGGGATGCCGTCGGAATCGCCGTACTCGGCGTATGCGAGTCGCCCTCCGCCGTCCAGCGCGAGGGTCTTCGCTTCGGCGGACTCCGCGGCTTCGCGAGGGTCGAACGACGACGCGTCGCGTGTTGCCATCGAGTGTACGTAGTCGGAACCGAGGGGTGCGACTGCTGCCGGACTAGTCCGGTGGGATAAATACGGGCGACGAGACAACCGCGGCGAGCGCCATCAACGGAGCGCGGGCTACTTCGCCAGCGAGACGCGGACGCCGTCGTCGCCCTCCGCGACGTCGACGAGGCCGTCGGATTCGAGGTCGTCGACGAGACCGCGGAGCCACTCCGCTCCCGTGTCGCCGCCGTAATCGACGCGGACTCGCGGCCCCAACTCCGAGAGGCCGAGTTCGTCGTACTCGCCGAGAATCCTGACGACCCGGCCGCGGAACTGCCGCCGACTCCCTTCGAAACTCGGCTGGGTCGGCACGTCGGGCGCGGTGAAGTCACCCGTCTCGTAGGCGTGACAGAACTGCCGCCACGGACAGCCGGACTCGTCGCAGGTGGGCGTCTTCCCGCAGGCGACCCCGCCGAGTTCCATGATGGCGTTGTTCCAGACGCGGGACTCGCCGTCGGGCATGAGTTCCGAGGCGGCGGCCTCGAACGCCGCGTCGTCGTCGGGGACCGCGAAGGCGCGATGGAGGACTCGCTTAACGTTGGTATCGACCACCGCGTCGCCGTTGTTGAACGCGAAGGAAGCGACCGCGTTGGCGGTGTAGGGGCCGACGCCCATCAGTTCCGAGAGGCCGTCGGGCGTCCGGGGGAACTCGCCGCCGTGGTCCTCTTCGACCTGCCGGGCGGCCTCGTGGAGGTACTTCGCGCGGTTGTTGTAGCCCAGTCGGTGGTTCGTCCAGAAGCCCACCACGTCGGCGCGGTCGGCCGCCGCGAGGTCGGCCGTCGTCGGCCACTCGTCGAGGAACGCCTCCCACGCCTCGACCACGCGGCCGAGTTGGGTCTGCTGGCTCATCACCTCGGAGACGAGAATCTCGTAGGGGTCGTCGGTGCGCCGCCACGGGAAGTCCCGGTGGTCGGCCTCGTACCACTCGGTGAGCGCGGACTGGACTGCTTCGCGGTCGAGGTCGGCGGGGAGTTCGGACGGCGCGTCACTCATCGCCCCGGCTTGGGACGGCCCGCGTTTAGCCGTGGCGATGCCGAGCGGTCATCAGACGACCGCGTTCATGAGCGTCACTTCGTACGTGGTCCCCTCGTACGCCACGAGTCGGTCACCGTAGCCGGCCCCGCTCCACCCGGGAATCTCGGATAGTCGGTCTTTGAGCGCGGCGAAGTCGTCGGAGAGCGGTTCGCACTCGTCTACCTCTCCGTCGATTGCGCGCTCGAACACCGCGCGCTCGGCGTCGGGGAGGTCGTCGAGCGGAACGACGAGTTCCTCGTGAACGAACGCGACGAACGCCGCCCTGTCTTCGCCGACCTGTTCGAGCGTGTATCTGAAGGTCTCTTCTTCGACGGTTCGCGTCTCGCCGACGGTCACCTCGAACGGTCGCCCATCGTAGCGTACCCAGACAGTTCCGGCGTCGATGAGTTGAGAGTCGGCACCGTCGGGATAGACGTACGTGTATCCAGTTGCGAACCCTTGCGGGCCGTCGCCGCTCTCGAAATCTTTGCTCAGATACGCGGCGAGGAACGCCTCGCGGTCGGCCTTCGGGAGTTCATCGAAGTCGAAGACCGTCGCCCCGGTCGGTGGCGACTCGGTTCGGTCGTACTCGATTTCGACCTCGCGAGCGGTGCGTTCTCGCGTCTCGATTCGCTCTCGTTCGACGCGGTAGTACGCGCCGTCGTGTTCGACGTAGTCGCCCGAATCGAGCGGGAAATGGCGGTACGTACTGTACGTGGCCTCGCCCTCGCTGGCCGCAGTTGCGACGAGACGCGACACCGTCTCAGCGTGCTCGTGGAAGTCCTGGATGACGGTATCGACCAGTTCCGGATCGGAGAGTGCCGTCGCTTCGAGCGAGTAACTGGAGGTACAGCTATCGCCCGGGAGCCCGCCGAGACAGCCCGAGAGAAGGGCCGAACCGGCCACGAGGCCGCCGAGGAAGGACCGTCGAGAGAGTTCCGGGGACATGCGCGGAAATTGCCGAATCACCAGTAAGTGTCTTCTGTCGGGAACCGTCGACCGGCCGGCGGGACGAACAGCGGACAGCTACCGCGGTCGAAACGCGTATCCCCGTGACGGCCCCATCGCCGGGCGATGACGCTCGACGAACTCACAGACGACGTTGACGCGGCCTACGGAGACCTCGGCGACAGCCTCGACGTGTCGCTCGACCGCGAGACGCGACACGAACTCGCCATGCTCGTCGCCCTGTTCGACCCCGACGACGCGGACGAACTCGTCCGCCGGGCGGTCCACGCGCTGTTCCAGTCGGAACTCGACCGCGGCCAACTCGACTTCCACCTCCGGCAGGGCTACGACGTGACCTACGACGAGTACCTCGCGGGGATGACCTACGAGGAGATGACCGGGCAGTCACAGGCCCCGCCGCGGGACGACGTGCGCCGCTATCAGATGTAACCGCGGACGAGACCGACACGCCGGGTGACGAAGCGCGCTCCGCGGTCGAGACGCAGCGACTCGGCTCAGACGATTTCGGCTTCGATTTCGACGCCGTCGATGCGGCGGTAGCGGTGGTCCCCGTCGTCGCCGTCGCGGACGACTTCGAACGTCCGGAGGAGCACCACCAGTCGCTCCTCGCCGAGGTTGGCGCGGAGGACGACGCCCTCGCCGGTGACGACCACGTACGGCGGGGACGCGACGGGCGGCGCAGCCATCGGTCTGCCGGTTGCCGTCACCGCGTCGGCGAGCGCCCGCGGGAGGCGAGAAAGCGCGCCGGAACCGTCGAGAGCGCGCCTGAACGGCGGCATGACGCGCTCGCGGTCCGCCACCGAGTCGCCGTCCCACTCCGCGGCGACGGCGGTGGCGCATTGGCCGACGACGGTCAGCAGTCGCTCGTGTTCGTCGCGGAGCACGCGAGCGGCCTCCTCGGCGAGTCCGTCGTGAGATGTCACGTCAGTCACGAACCGAGGTGGGTCGTCACCGGATAAAAACCTCCGCGAGTGCGCCCGGTTCCCGGACGCTTTTTGCCGGCGCGGGCCGCCAGTACGCACATGGAACTCGCCGCCATCGAGGAACTCATCGAATCGCACATCGAGGACGCCGACGCGACGGTCTCGCGGCCGCGAACGGTCGACGAGAACCACGAGGACGACCACTACGCCGCCGTCGTCGTCTCGCCCGCCTTCGAGGGGAAGTCGCTGGTCAAGCAGCACCAACTCGTCTACGACGCCCTCGGCGACCACATGACGACTGACATCCACGCGATGGAACTGAAGACGTACACGCCCGAAGAGTACGCGGCGCTGGAGGAGTGAGCGAACCGCCGCGAGCGACGAACTGAGGAAAAGGGACCGGACCGAAAAGCGACCGACTGACTGAACCCGACCGAACCTGAACGGCCCGCTCAGAGGTTCGCTTCCGGCGCGTCGAGGTCGGCCGACTCTAACGACCGGTTCTGGAGCGTCTCGCCGGTGGTCGCGTCGAACAGGTGAACCGCGTCCTCGGGGATGCGGGCGACGACGGACTCACCGGCTTCGACCCGGCGCATGCCGCCGACGGTGGCGACGAAGCGGCGCTCGCCGCCGAGGTCGAGGTAGACCGCGTTTTCGTTACCCATCGGTTCGACCACGTCGACGGTCGTCTCGTAAGCGTGGTCCGCGGCCGCGTCGCCGATGACTTCGACGTCCTCGGGACGGATGCCGAGGGTGACGCGCTCCGAGCCCTCGACCGCCTCCGCGGACTTCGCGGAGAGGTCGTAGGAAAAGGCGTCGCCGACGAGTTCGTCACCCTGCACTTCCATCTCGAAGAAGTTCATCGACGGCTCGCCGATGAAGCCCGCGACGAAGCGATTCGCCGGCCGGTGGTACGCCTCCAGCGGCGTGGCGACCTGCTGGAGTTCGCCGTCGTTGAGGATGGCGATGCGGTCGCCCATCGTCATCGCCTCCGTCTGGTCGTGGGTGACGTAGACGGTGGTGACGCCGAGGTCCTCCTGGAGGCGCTGGAGTTCGGTCCGCATCTGCGAGCGGAGCTTCGCGTCCAGGTTGGACAGCGGTTCGTCCATCAGGAACACCTCGGGGTCGCGCACGATTGCGCGGCCGAGGGCGACCCGCTGTTGCTGGCCGCCGGAGAGTTCGCCGGGCTTGCGGTCGAGCAGGTTGGCGATGCCGAGCATGGACGACGTCTCCTCGACGAGTTCGTCGATGTCGGCGTCGGCCATGTCGGTCGACTCCTCCAGCCCGAAGCGCATGTTCCCGCGGACGGTCATGTGCGGGTACAGCGCGTACGACTGGAACACCATCGCGATGTCCCGGTCGCGCGGCGGGCGGTTGTCCATCCGGTCGTCGCCGAGGCGAATCTCGCCCTCGGAGACGGTCTCCAGCCCCGCAATCATGCGGAGCGTGGTCGATTTGCCGCACCCCGAGGGACCGACGAGGACGAGGAACTCGCCGTCCTCGATGGTCACGGAGGCGTCGTCGACGGCGACGACTTTGGATCCGCCGTCGTCGAAGAACTTCGATACGTGGTCGAGCGTGAGGTCAGCCATGGGTCTGTGTACGTGTCGTGGTGGTCGTCTGCGATGCGACGAGAGGGGTGCGACGGGTGCGGCAGGAGCCGAACGCGCCGCGTGCGAGTCGGCTCATGTGTTGCCCGCAACCCCCTTCGCGAACTTGTCCCCGAACAGGACGTAGACGAGCAACGTCGGCAGGGCGGCGACGAACGCGCCGGCCATCTGCGTGTTGAACGTCTGGATGATGCCGCCGGTCAGTTCGTTGAGCGCGATGGTCGCCACCGCCGCGGGGCCGGACCCCGAGGGGATGATGATGAGCGCGAACAGCAGGTCGTTCCAGACCTGCGTGAACTGGTAGATGAGGGTCACCGCGAACATCGGCATCGAAAGCGGGAGCACGATGCGGCGGTAGACGGTGAACGCGCCCGCTCCGTCGAGGCGGGCGGCCTCCAGCATCTCCGTCGAGAGCTTCTTGTAGTAGCCTCGGAACAGCAGCGTCGTGATAGGAATCCCGTACGCCGTGTGGGTGATGATGAGGTTGATGATGCTCGCGTAGTGCGGGTGCGTGGCGAGTTCGACCGTCCCGAGGACGGGTACCTGCGCCGAGAACACCGTGATGTCGAGAACCGGCGCGAGCAACGACTGCGTGTCCACGATGGCCCAGAGCCGCGACAGCGGGATGAGAACCGCCTGGTACGGGATGAAGATGCCCGCGATGAACAGCGCGACGACGCCGAGTTGGCCGCGCCACTCGAAGTTCGTGAGGCCGTACGCCGCGAAACTGCCGAACAGCGCCGACAGCACCGTCGCCGGCACGGCCAGCATGATGCTGTTGAGGATGGCCGACGACAGCGTGTCGAGGGCGACGCCGAACGGTTCGAGCGTGAAGCCTTCGACCGTCGGCGGCACGAACGGCGGCGACGTGGCGAACTCGGCTTCGGTCTTCAGCGCGGTCATCAGCCCCGATTCGAGGGGCGACAGGTAGAACGCCACCAGCCCGACGAGCGTCGCGTAGAGGGCGACGCGCAGCGGGTCGACGGCTTCGAGGTCGACGCCGACTCGCTCTGCGAGGTCGTCGCGGACGCTCATAGTTCACCCCGCCGGTACTCGCCGTAGAGGTACGGCGCGACCACGGTCAGTGCCACGAGGAACAGGATCACGGCGATGGCGGAGCCGTAGGCCCACTGGTTGGCGGAGAACGCCTGTCGGTACATCATCGTCGAGAGGATGTCCGCCGTCGGCCCGGGGTTGCTCCCGAACAGGACGTACAGGAAGTCGAACGCCTTGAGCGCGAACACCATGAGGACGACCGCGGCGCTCACCGTCGAGGCGCGGAGTTGCGGCAGGATGACCCGCCGGTACATCCGCAGGATGGACGCGCCGTCGACCCGCGCGGCCTCGTACTGGTCGTTCGGAATCGCGCGGAGCCCCGCGAGGTAGACGACCATCGCGTAGCCGCTGAACTGCCAGAGCAGCGCGAAGATGACCGCAAACAGCTTGAAGTAGAACGTGTCGGGGACGAGCGGTATCGCCCCGAGCGCGCCCGTGTCGATGCTGCCGGTGAGCCACTTCGACGCGACGAAGTCGAGGCCGATACTCCGCAGGAAGGCGTTGATGAGCCCCGAATCGAAGTTGTACATCCACCGCCAGAACACCGCCGTCACGACGAACGACAGGCTGAACGGCAGGAGGTAGATGGTGCGGAACCAGTTTTCGAACCGGATGCCGCGGTCGACGAGGATGGCGAGGCCGAGCCCCCCGGCCAGCGAGAGGCCGGTAAACGAGATGAGGAGCACGAACGTGTTTCGGGTGGCGATCCAGAACTGGCCGTCCGAGAAGGCCCGCCGGTACATCTCCAGGTCGAACGTCGAGGGGTCGTACGTCGGCAGTGTGAGCCCGCCGAAGTCGGTGAAGGAGATGACGATGTTCCAGCTGATAGCGCCGTAGACGAAAAAGCCCATCAGCAGGAACGGCGGGAGCCAAAACGGCGCGGAGCGGACCGCGTCGCTCTCGCGGAGCGACGACAACGCCGACCCGAGGTCGGGGGCGTCCCCGGCCGTTTCACTCCCCGCGGCGGCCGTCCCGCCGTCGGTTCGAACCGGCTGGCCGTCGTCTCGCAGACGGTCCAGGAGTCGCTTGAGGATGTGTGATGACATAATCGGAAATGGGGGAGTGCTCCCTTACTGGAACGCCGACTGGATGGCGCTGTAGGCCGCCTCCACGTCGTAGCTGGAGATGAACGAGGCCATCGCGTCCTCGAACGCGGTGAGCGCGTCGGGGGCGACGGCGAGGCCGTGCTGAATCGACAGCGGCTGGGCCTCGGAGTTGGAGAAGTCGTCCATCTGGTTCTGGAGGAACGGCCCGAAGGCGTCCTGCGGCACGTCGGTCCGCGGCGGGATGGAGCCCTTCTTCGGGTTGAACCGCTCTTGGGCGTCGACCGAGCCGACGTAGCGGAGGAACGCCTTCGTCGCCTCGGGGGACGGGTTGTTCGTCGGCATCGGGAACGAGTCCATGTTGAGCGAGTAGAGTCCCTCAGTGCCCGGGAACGCGACGTGGTCCCAGTTGGTCTCGTACTCGAAGTCGTCCTGTGCGCGGTACATTCCCGCCGCCCAGTCACCCTGGTGGAAGAACGCCGCGTCGCCCGAGATGACCTTCGAGTTGGCGTCCTGCCACGAGATGGACCCGGCGTCGTTCGGGTAGTACTCGGCGTACTGCTTGACGATGTCGAGCGAGTCGCGGACGGCGTCCGCGTTGGCCTCGACGTTGCCGGCGGTCACGTCGGCGTACACGTCTGCGCCGTACTCGCCGAGGAGCACCTGCGCCCAGAGCTGGCCGGTCGACCACGCGGAGTTCGTCTGCTGAGCCATCCCGACGTAGCCCGCCTCGTCGACGGTCGCCATCGCGTCCACGAGGGCGCTCGGCGAGTCGATGCTCGCGGGGTCGACACCCGCGTCCTCGACGACCTCGACGTTGTAAAAGAGGTTGTTGAGGCGGTGGATGTTCAGCGGGACCGAAACGTAGTTACCGGCCGGCTGAGCCGCCTCTTGGGGGCCGTCGAGGTAGGCGTTCTTCATGTCGTTGTGGCCCCAGACGGACTCCTCGATGTCCTCCAGTTTGTCGGCGTCCGTGAAGGGCTGGAGGTTCGCGCCGGGCCACGCCTGCCACGTGCTCGGCGGGTCGTTGTTCAGGATGCGCTTTTTGATGACCGCGCGGAGATTTTGGCCAGCGCCGCCCGCGACGGGGTTCTCCGTGAGTTCGATGTCCGGGTACTGCTCGCTGAAGCCTTCGAGGAGTGCCTGCGCCGCGGCACCGCCGTCGCCGCCGGTCCACCAGTGCTGCACTTCGAGCGCGTTGTACTCCGTCGAGGAGTCGGAGTCGTCACCGCTCGTCTCCTCGGTGCTCTCGGAGTCGCCGGAACCGTCCGTGGACTCCGTCGTCGACTCTCCGCCGCCGCCGGTACAGCCCGCGAGGAAGGTCGCGGCTCCGGCACCGCCGGCGAGTTTGAGATACGTGCGTCGAGAAACGTCGTCCGAATCGGGTGTGTCAGTCATGATTGTTGGTCCGTGACAAGTCCAGCCAATGAATTTTACACGATTTACTTAAGACTTTCCAAATCAACAATTCGAAATCGAGTAAATTTTTTTGTTATCAGGTAACTGTTTGGTCAGAATCGGAAGACTGCATCCACTTACGAGGACAATTAATAATCATTCAAACATGAGTCAATTTTCATGAACGAGGGTCGGACGCACGGACCAATGGATTTTACCCCCTGCCAAAACGACCCCCGAACCATGGGCGACGATGATTATCGAATCGAGCGGGACAGTCTCGGCGAGATGGAAGTTCCTGTCGACGCCTACTGGGGCGCACAGACCCAGCGGGCGGTCGAGAACTTCCCCATCTCCGGTATCACCTTCGGGCGGCGCTTCGTCCGCGCGCTCGGCGTGGTGAAGAAGGCCGCCGCACAGGCCAACCGCGACCTCGGCATGATAGACGAGGACGTCGCGGCCGCCATCGTCGAGGCCGCCGACGAGGTCATCGCCGGCGAACTCGACGACCAGTTCCCCGTGGACGTGTTCCAGACCGGTTCCGGGACCTCCTCGAACATGAACGCCAACGAGGTCATCGCCAACCGCGCCGCGGAGATTATGGGCGAGGGCATCGGCGACCGCGTCGTCCACCCGAACGACCACGTCAACTTCGGCCAGTCCTCGAACGACGTGATTCCGACCGCCATGCACGTCGCCTCCCTCGAAGCCGTCGAGAAGGACCTCCTTCCTGCGCTGGAGACGCTCGCCGAGGCGCTCGGCGACAAGGAAGACGAGTTCGACGGCGTCGTCAAGACCGGCCGCACCCACCTGCAGGACGCCACGCCCGTCCGCCTCGGACAGGAGTTCGGCGGCTACCGCACGCAGGTCGAAAAGGGCGTCCGCCGCGTCGAGAACGTGCGCGAGCACCTCGGCGAACTCGCGCTCGGCGGCACCGCGGTCGGCACGGGACTGAACACGCACCCCGAGTTCCCGGCGAAGGCCGCGGAGTACATGTCCGAGGAGACCGGCGTCGAGTTCCGCGAGGCCGACAACCACTTCGAGGCGCAGGCGGCCCACGACGCGATGAGCGAGGCCCACGGCGCGCTCCGCACGGTCGCCGGCTCCCTCAACAAAATCGCCAATGACCTCCGCCTGCTCGCGTCGGGCCCGCGCAACGGGCTCGGCGAACTCGAACAGCCGGAGAACCAGCCCGGCTCCTCCATCATGCCCGGCAAAATCAACCCGGTCGTCGCAGAGGCCGTCAATCAGGTCCACAAGCAGGTCGTCGGCAACGACGCCGCCGTCTCCGCCGGTGCCGCGGAAGGCCAAATCGACCTCAACCTCTACAAGCCCGTCCTCGCGCACAACTTCCTCGAATCGGCGAAACTGCTGGCGAACTCCTCCGAGGTGTTCGCCGAGCGCTTCGTCGCCAAGCTCGAAGCCAACGAGGAACACTGCGAGACGCGGGTCGAACAGTCGATGGCGCTGGCGACGGCGCTCAACCCCGCAATCGGCTACGACAAGGCCTCGAAGGTCGCCAAGAAGGCGCTCGCGGACGGGAAGAGCGTCCGGCAGGTCGCCGTCGACGAAGGCTACCTCACCGAGGCGGAAGCCGACGAGGTGCTCGACCCCGAGAAGATGACCCATCGCGGTATCCTCGGCGACGACTGAGCCCCGCCCGAAGAACAGTCTACTTTTTGACACATCTGGACGACCGGGAAAGTTCCCCGATTCGAGGTGCGCGCTCGATGGTTTCGGTCAGTTCAGCCACAGAGAGAGTTATATTTACTCGGCTCGCGGTAGCAATCGCACTCCGGCACCGCCGTGACATTCACCCCCAAGTGAAGAACTGTCACGAAATCTCGAAAATCGGTATTTTGAAGCCTGATTTTGACGATTATACCAGTATGGCCGGACTGCAAGAGCAGCGGGCCCGCGGGCGAGACATGTTGGAGTGTCGAGGTTGTGGGGCCGTATTCCCGGAGGGACGAGCGACGAACGACGGGTGGACGTACGTCTGTCCCGAGTGTGAACAGGTCGAAGGTATCGGCGAGGGGCTTCGTCGCCTCTGACGGCAGACTGAATCCTTTTTTACTCCCCCCGAACGCAGGGAGTAGCAATGACCGACTACGACTACGACTACGAGGACCTCGGCCTCGTGGCTGGGCTGGAGATTCACCAGCAACTCGACACCGAGACGAAGCTGTTCTGCGGGTGTCCGACCGACCTCCGCGAGCCCGACGAGGCCGCGCGCACGTTCACGCGCTTCCTCCACCCGACCAAGAGCGAACTGGGCGAACTCGACGACGCCGCGCTCGAAGAGAGCCGCGTCGAACGCGAGTTCGAGTACCTCGCCTACGACTCGACCTGTCTGGTCGAAGAGGACGACGAGCCGCCGCACGAACTCGACCACGAGGCGCGCACGGTCGCCATGCAGATCGCCGAACTGCTCGACATGAACGTCGTCGACGAGGCGCACGTCATGCGCAAGCTCGTCATCGACGGTTCGAACACCTCAGGCTTCCAACGCTCGTCGCTCATCGCGCAGGAAGGCGAGATTCAGACCAGCGAGGGCCCCGTCTCCGTGGTCGATCTCATGCTCGAAGAGGAGTCCGCCCAGCGCGTCGAAGAGCGCGACGACGGCGTCCTCTACAGCCTCGACCGCCTCGGCATCCCGCTCGTCGAAATCGGCACCGGGCCGGACATCTCCTCGCCCGAGCAGGCCCGCGAGGCGGCCCAGACCATCGGCATGCTCCTGCGCTCGACGGGCAAGGTCAAACGCGGCCTCGGTACCATCCGACAGGACGTGAACGTCTCCATCGCCAACGGTGCGCGCGTCGAAATCAAGGGCGTGCAGGCGCTCGACCAAATCGACGAAATCGTCCGCTTCGAGGTCGGCCGACAGGCCGAACTGGTCGAGATTCGCGACGAACTCCAGTCGCGCGACGCTTCCGTCGGCGACGTGACCGACGTGACCGACGTGTTCGAGGACTCGGACTCCGGCGTCATCCGCGGCGCGCTGGACGCCGGCGGGAAGGTCACGGCCGTCCCCCTGTACGGCTTCGACGGCCTCGTCGGCCGCGAACTCCAGCCCGACCGCCGCCTCGGTACCGAACTCTCCGACCACGCCAAGCGCCACGGCGCGGGCGGCATCTTCCACACCGACGAGCTCCCGGCCTACGGCGTCACCGAGGCCGAAGTCGAGTCGCTCCGCGAGCCGGTCGACGCCGGTCCCGAGGACGCGGTCGCCATCGTCGCCGACGACCCCGAGACGGCCGACCTCGCCATCGACGCGGTCGCAGAGCGCGCCGAAGTCGCCATCGAGGAAGTCCCCGAGGAGACCCGCGGAGCCAACGACGACGGCACGACGCGCTACCTCCGGCCGCTCCCCGGCGCGGCCCGGATGTACCCCGAGACGGACGTGCTCACCGTCGACCTCGACCCGAGCGACGTGGAGACGCCCGAACTCCTGACCGAGAAGGTCGACCGCTACCAAGCCGAGTTCGGCCTCGACGCCGGCCTCGCGGAGCAGGTCGCCTACGGCCGGACGATGCCGCTGTTCGAGGAGGCGGTGGACGCCGGTATCGACGCGACGTTCGCGGCCGGCCTGCTCGAATCGACGCTGACCGAACTCCGCCGCGACGACGTGGCCGTCTCCGAACTCACCGACGACCACCTGCTCGCGGTCATGCACCTCGTCGAGGACGGCGACCTCGCCAAGGAGGGCGTCAACGACGTGCTCGCCACCATCGCCGAGAACCCGAGCCTCACGGCCGAGGAAGCCGTCGAGGAGGCCGGTCTCTCCGGCGTCTCCGAAGACGAGGTCCGAGATGCCATCGCGGAGGTCGTCGAACGCAACGCCGACCAAGTCGAACAGCAGGGCATGGGCGCGTTCTCTGCGCTCATGGGCGAGGCGATGGGCGCGCTCCGCGGTAAGGCCGACGGCGAGATCGTCAGCGACGTGCTCCGCGAGGAGATTCAAAAGCGGGCCTGAAGCCGTCAGACCGCACCCGGTTTTTCTCCGTTCTCACGTCGCCGAGCGCCCGCCCTCGCGGACGAACCGCCGCCAGCCCCATCTCCCCGCGTACTCGACGCCGGCCGCGACGAGGAGAAGGACCAACAGCGCCGGCCCGACGAAGAGGAACATCCCGAGGGCGTCCGTCTCGCCGCGGACGTGGAGGAACGCCCACCAGACGAGTTCCGTGACGCCGAACAGGCCGACGAGCGGCGCGACCAGCCCGCGGCGGGCGAACAGCAGGGCCGCAGCGACCACGAACCCGGCGAGCAGGAGAAACGAGAATCCGAGGAAGCCCGCCGCAGTCAGCGGGTCACCGACCAGTTCCGAGGGGAACGCGTCGGTGGCGAGTCGCGCCGCGGTCCAGACGGCGAGCGTGGCGAGGGCGTAGCCGCCGCCGAGGAGCGCGGGCGTCAGGAAGCCGCGGGCG